>JAUXWB010000021.1 GCA_030684475.1 Reyranella sp.
TGGGAACTAAGTGAATCTCGTCCACGGGTTGTACTGTCCGTAGCAATGCCTAGCTGTCAAGAGAGAGAAGCACGACGGACTTCTTCCCGGCCGACGACCGCAGCGACGCGCTGTTCAAGAGTTTGGCCGCCAAACGCTGAACCGTTGCCGGACGGTCGAGGTGGCGCGACGGCGGCGAAATGCTAAGCACGCTGCCAACCATGGGTAGCTCCGGCTTTCTCTTCACTCTCGACATCGCGCTGCGTGGCGGCGCCATCGCGCTGTTCCTCGTCATCGCGTTGGCGACACTGCGCCAGGGCCGCGGCCGACCGGCAGCCCGGCTCGGCGCCCTGCTGTCGGTGGGCGCCGCCGCCTACGCGGTGTGCTCGTCGCCGGGGCCTCACGGCGATCCCCCGCTCTGGTTCGCGCCGGTCCTCATGCTGTGCACCGGCAACGCCGCCGTCTTCTGGCTGTTTGCCCGCGCGCTGTTCGATGATTCCTTCCGGCTGAAACCCTGGCATGCGCTGGTCTGGCTCGGCCTGGCCATCTGGCCCGTGGCCCACCTGTTCGGCGCCGGCTTCACGGCGCATTGGCTGGTGGGCGTGGCGGTGCGCGTGTCGGTGATCCTTCTCGCGCTGCTGGCCCTGGTGCAGACGGTGCGCGGCTGGGGCAGCGACCTGGTCGAGGGACGGCGGCGCCTGCGCCTGTTCATCCTGATCGCCGTCGCCTCGCATATCGGAGTCACCGTCACGGTCGAACTCGTCTTCGGCCACGACCATGTGCCGATCGGGCTCCACCTGCTCAACTCGGCGGCATTGGCGGCCATCGCCGCCATCATCGCGGTCCTGCTGCTGCAGGCCGACCTCGACTCCGTGTTGCCGGCTCCCGTCCTCGCGGAGGAGGCGGCGCCCGGGGTCGCACTCGCAGAGGACGAGCCGGTCGACCCCAGCCTGCTCGCCACGCTCGAACGGCTGATGACGGGCGACCGGCTCTACCGGCAGGAAGGCCTCACCATCGGCGTGCTGGCGGGCAAGCTCGGCCTGCCGGAATATCGGCTGCGCCGCGCCATCAACCGCGGGCTGGGCTACCGGAATTTCAACGAGTACCTGAACCGCCACCGGCTGGCCGACGCCAAGCAGGCGCTGGCCGATCCGACCCAGGCCGAGGTCCCGATCCTCACCATCGCGCTCGATTCGGGCTTCCAGTCGCTGGGCCCCTTCAACCGGGCCTTC
>JAUXWB010000022.1 GCA_030684475.1 Reyranella sp.
ATCGTCGAGCAGCGGGCGCCGCGGGGATTTTCCAATCTGGAAAGCGTGCTGCCTGCCGAGGAGCTCGAGAAGATCGTCGGCGACTACAAGAAGCTCGTGGCCCAGGATCGCGAGACGCTCCTGAAGCTGGCGAATGCCCAATAAAAAACCGGCCCTTTTTGGGGACCGGCCGTGGTGGCGGTTTAAACCGGCCATTACATCGCCGGCCACCACCGAGAATGACTATGCCAGCGGGCAGTGACAGAATTGTGGCAGTGAAAGCCTATTCATGAGCCTGGCCCGCGCCATCGCCACGGTCGGCAGCTTCACGCTGCTGAGCCGGCTCGTGGGCTTCGCGCGCGACATCGTGCTGTCGGCGGTGCTCGGCTCCGGCGCGGTGGCCGATGCCTTCTTCGTGGCGTTCAAGCTGCCGAATTTCTTCCGCCGCCTGTTCGCCGAGGGCGCGTTTTCCGCCGCCTTCGTGCCGCTGTTCGCCCGCGAGCTTCACGATGGCGGACGTGCCGAGGCGCTGGCCTTTGCGCGCCAGGCGCAGGCGGCGCTGCTGCTGGTGCTGGTGCCGTTCACGGTGCTGCTGATCCTCGCCATGCCCTGGGTGATGGCGATCCTGGCGCCCGGCATGCGCGACGACGCGCCGACCTTCGCGCTCGCCATCGAGTTCGGCCGCATCGCCTTTCCTTACCTGTTGTTCATCTCGCTCACCTCGCTCTACGGCGGCGTGCTGAACAGCATCGACCGTTTCGCCCATGTCGCGGCGACGCCCATCCTGCTCAACCTCGCGCTGATCGGCGCCGTTCTCGGCCTCACACCGTTCCTGCCCAATAGCGGCTATGCCGCCGCGATCGGCGTGGCGATCGCGGGCGTCCTGCAATGGCTGTGGCTGCTTGTTGCCTGCGCCCGTGACGGCGTCGGCATGAGCCTGGTACGGCCGCGCTGGACGGCGCGCGTCGCCCGGCTGGTCAAGCTTGCCACGCCTGTCGCCATCGGCGGCGGCGTGCAGCAGATCAGCGCCGTGCTCGACGTGGTCTGGGCCTCGCTGCTGCCGGTCGGCACGATCTCGGCGCTTTATTATGCCGACCGCATCGCGCAGCTGCCGCTGGGCGTGGTCGGCATCGCCATCGGCACCGCGCTGTTGCCGCTGCTCGCCCGCGAACTGCGCGCCGGCCAGGCCGCGTCGGCAATGACCAACCAGAATCGCGCCATCGAGTTCGGCCTGCTCTTCAGCCTGCCGGCCGCCGTGGCGCTGTGGCTGCTGGCCGACCCGATCATCCGAATGCTGTTCGAGCGCGGCCGCTTCGGGCCGGAAGATACCTGGCGCGCGGCCGGCGCCCTCGCCGCCTTCGCCACGGGTCTGCCGGCCTTCGTCCTCGTCAAGGCGCTGGCGCCGGGCTTCTTCGCGCGCGAGGACACACGCACGCCGCTCTACGTCGCCCTCGGCGCGATCGCCGCCAACATCGCCCTGAACCTCTTCTTCCTGTTCGCCACCACGCTCGCCCATGTCGGCATCGCCCTCGCCTCCTCGCTGTCGGGCTGGCTGAACGCGGCGCTGCTGGCGGTGGTGCTGCTGAGGCGCCGCCAATGGGTGCCCGATCCCCGGCTGATCTCGCGCACTGTCCGCGTCGGCGGGGCGACGCTCGGCATGGGGGCGGCCCTTTGGGTCGTCCTGACCTGGCTGGCGCCGCCGCTCGCGCGTGCGGACCTGATGGGCGGCGCGGCGCTCGCGGGAGTCTGCCTGCTGGGCACGCTCGTCTATGCGGCGCTGGGCGCGCTGCTGGGGGTCGTGAAGCTCTCGGAGCTGCGCTACGTGCTGCGCCGGCAGCCTGGCCTCAAATCAAGCGACCCAGGCGAACAACCGTGACGCCGGCCCTGAGCGGTCGATTGATCGACGGCATCACCAGCACGCAGTCGTCGTAGGGAGTCGTCACCGGCTCGCCGTCGTCATGGCCGAGCACAGTGCCGGCCTTTGCGATCACTTCCTGGCCCTCGAAGCGGCGCGCCGAGACGAAGTTGCCGCGCTTGGTGGCGATGGCATGGGTGACCTGGACGACGCGCTGCCTGGACGGCGTCGGCTGCTTCCAGCCCGCCGGCAGATCGGCTTCCTCCACGACCCCCGTCTCGACGAGGAAGCGCGCCGTCACGTCCTTGGCCACCGTGACCGACGAGGCCCGCCAATGCTGGCCGGTCTCGATCAGCAGGGCGGTCTTGGAACTCTTGGGGTCGCCGAAGCCGCCATAGTCGCGCATGCGCATGCCGGCAGCGTGGCCGCGGTCGCGCACGAGGTCGACCGGCGCACCCAGTTTCTGCGCCAGCGCCACGCCCCGGTCGAGCGGCCCACACAGCATCAACGGCACGCAATCGTCATGCATGGAGTGGAGGTCGAGCAGGAAATCGGTGCGTTCGACGAAGGGCTTGACCACCTGCGCCCGCCTGGTCTCGAGCGTGGTCGCCGGCTGGTCGAGCCGGCCCCAGGTACGATTGAAATCCTCGTCGATCATGCGCGACTTGAAAGGATTCTTGGCATCGAAGCTATGATAGGCCTCGATGTTGTTGAACGAAAAGATCAGCGTGCCCTGGCGCGGCTTCAACTCCCTGGCCAGCAACGCATCGACCACGATCGCGCCTGACACCTCGTTGCCGTGGGTCAGCGACGCCACCATCACCGTCGGCCCCGCCTTGCCGCTGTCGCGCACATGGATATAGGGCGCGGCGGCGCCGGTCTCCCAGCGTCGCAACTCGGGAAAGGCGAATTCGATCGGCGGATTGTCGGACATCTGCGCGAAACCTCCGGATGCGTGCTTATAGCGCGGCTTGATTCGACAGGCGACCTGCGCGATACCCGTCCGCCCTCGCCTTCCACCGGCGGGGTGCACGGAGGTCCAAACCCCGTGCCCTTCCACCTTGAGCGGAGTCCACATCCCATGCCCGACGCCAGCACCGGCGCTTCCGCGCCCAATCCGCACCTCCCGCCCTACGCCGCCCGCGGTCTGAAGGGCCGGATCCTTTCCGGGGTGCAGCCCACCGGCAACCTTCACCTCGGCAACTATCTCGGCGCGATCCGCAACTTCGCGCGCCTGCAAAGCGACTACGAGTGCCTCTATTGCGTGGTCGACCTGCATGCCATCACCCTGCCGCAGGATCCCAAGCAGCTCGCGGCCCAGACGCGCGAGATCGCCTCGGCCTTCCTGGCGGCGGGCGTCGACGGCGCCAAGCAGATCATCTTCAACCAGTCGATGGTGGCCGAGCACGCGCAGCTCGCATGGATCTTCAACTGCGTAGCGCGCATGGGCTGGATGAGCCGCATGACGCAGTTCAAGGAGAAGGCCGGCAAGGACCGCGAGAACGTCTCGCTGGGCCTGTTCGCCTATCCGGCGCTGATGGCGGCCGACATCCTGATCTACAAGGCCACGCACGTGCCGGTCGGCGAGGACCAGAAGCAGCATCTCGAACTGACACGCGACATCGCCATCAAGTTCAACAACGATTTCGCGGCGCCGGACTTCTTCCCGGTCACCGAGCCGCTGATTTTCGGCGCCGCGACCCGCGTCATGAGCCTGCGTGACGGCACCAAGAAGATGAGCAAGTCCGATCCGTCGGATTACTCGCGCATCAACCTGACCGACGATGCCGACGCCGTCGCCCAGAAGATCCGCCGCGCCAAGACCGATCCCCTGCCGATGCCGGAGAGTCCGGCCGACGCCGAGAAGCGGCCCGATGCCGACAACCTGCTGGGCATCTATGCCGCCCTCGCGGACCAGGAGAAGGAAGCCGTCGTCGCCCAGTTCGCGGGCAAGCAGTTCTCCGAGTTCAAGGCGGCGCTGACCGAGCTCGCGGTCGCCAAGCTCGGGCCGATCGGCGCGGAGATGCAGCGGCTGATGAAGGACCCGGGCCATGTCGACGCCGTGCTGCGCAACGGCGCCGAGCGGGCCCGTGCGCTGGCCGGTCCGATCCTGGCCGACGTCTACAAGACGGTGGGCTTCCTGAAACCCTAGTGCCTTTGAACTAGCCTTCCATGCGGGTGAGGGCCCACTTGACCGTGCAGCCCTCCATGGGAACCTGGCCGACAAGCACGATCTGCTCGGTGCGGCGCACACGGCCTTCCTCGCCGAGATAGATGCTTTCGGCGAGGCCGATGCCGGCGCCGGTGGCGCGCAGCCGCCAGCCGCGGCCGCTCGGCAGCCGCATCAGCACCGCCTGCCCGCTTTGCGCGAGCGTCGCCTTCACCGACGGGTGGAGATGGAAGCGCACGATGAAGCGCCGGTCGGGCACCGTCACCGGCCGGCCCTCGGGACCGACGAAGGTATCCTCGCCGCGCAGATCGCCGCCGTCAGGCGACAGCCACAGGCGGCGGCGATGGATGATACCGTAGAGCGAGCGATAGCCGTCGTGGCTCATGTCGAGCCACTGCGCGCCCTCGTTCTCGGCGCGATCGACCAGCACGTTGCCGGCGCGATACTCGAGCGCGCCATGGTTGGTGATCTCGGTCGAATTGGTGTCGTCGACCACCGCAGTGCTGTGCGCGGCGGTGTAGCGCATGAAATGGCGCCAGTCGCGCGGCGTGCCGGGATAGGTGCCGCAGTTCACGATCAGCCGTTCGTGCGCGGCGCTCATCTCGAACGACAGCGTACCGGCATGCGCGATGCCGTCCATACCGCGGCCCGGCGGGCTGCCGGCATCGGCGATCACAAGCGACGTGCCGGCGGCCAGGCGCTGGAAGCCGCTGGCCAGCGCCATCATTGGCGCGCCCTCGTTCGAGCCGGAGCGTCCCAGCATCAGGTCGATGAGGGCGCGATCGCCTTCCCAGGCGCCGTTGAAGAGGGCCAATCCGCCGTCGCCATGGCGGAAGAATCGCAGCATCGGCGCCATGCGGTCGATTGCGGCGATAAGCTCGGCCGGCGCGCGGCGTTCGGCCGACGCGAGAGCCGCACGCACGTCCAGCAGGTGCCGCAACACGGCGACCTGGAGGTGCGGCGCGCGCTCGGCCACGATTCCGTCGTGCATGACGTAGCGCTTCACGAACTTCGCCAGCCGCGCCAGCGTCTGCTCCAGACTCTTCTCGAAGCGCTTGCCGTCGCGCAGGAAGGCGAGATCGGCGAAGACCAGTGCCTTCAGGGCGGCGACCGCTTCATGGCCGACCAGGCCGGTTCGCGAGGCACGCTTGAGATGGGTGCGCTGGCGGGCGAGCGAAAGGACGAAGCGGGCGGCGAAACCCGGGTCGGCGGCGGCGGCCAGCCAGTCGTAGTGCCGGATCCAGGCGACGATGCGCGCGGCCAGCACGTCGCGCCGCCAAGTGCGCGGCGACCAGCGCCACTCCTGGTTGGTCCAGTCGTCGACCAGGCGGGCGGCAAGTGCCGCGCCTGCCGGGTCGCCGCAGTCGCGCACGTCGCGCAGCCAGCCGAACCCGTTCAGGGCATCGATCCAGAAAGCGGGAGCACCGGCCCGCTGCCAAGGCGGGTCTTCCGACCCGGGCGATACTGGACCAGCGCTGCCGTGCGCAGCGAAATCGCCGCCCAGCAGGCGTTGGCCGACGGCTGTGTCACCGGGCCACGAATCGGGCGCCACGGCAAAGAAGCTGCGCGGCGTACCGTAGCCCAGGGTCAGGGAATAGAGGGCGGAGCCCAGGAACCAGCGGCCGAACCTGCGACCCTCGCCGGCCGTCACCGCCGACGGGCGGGCAGGCACCGAGCGGATCGGGCGGGCTCCCGGCACCAAAGGTACACCGGGCCGTCGTGTCTCGGAGGCGACCAGCGTCATCTTTTTCTGTTCTTTGGCCGCGCGATGGGCTGCGAGGCGGTTAGAGGTTCCGGACAGTTTACCCGAGCCGAAGGGCCATGGCGATGCTTTGGAGGGGCTGGCCCCCCTTGAACCGGGGCGGCGGCTCCCCAAATTTACCCTCAAGGGAAGGCCTAATTGGCTTCCCGACCACTCGCTCCTCGGAGGGGGGTTATATGAGTCGCGTATCGATGTTCAATTCGCCCCTGCTGCTGGGGTTCGATCAACTCGAACGGACGCTCGACCGTCTTGCCAAGAACGCCGAGGGTTACCCGCCCTACAATATCGAGCGGATCGGCGAAAATGGCTTGCGGATCGTCCTCGCGGTGGCCGGGTTCACGACCGGTGATCTCGCCATCGAGCTGGTGGAAAGCCAGCTCACGGTCCGGGGCAAGCAGACCGACGACGCCGACCGCGTGTATCTCCATCGCGGCATCGCCGCCCGCCAGTTCCAGCGCGCCTTCATGCTCGCCGACGGCATTGAGGTCATCGGCGCCCGCCTGGACAACGGCCTGCTATCGATCGACCTGGTGCGCCCGGAGGCGGAGCCGCGCATCCGGAACATTCGCATCGACTCCGGCAAGATGGTCACGGGAGCCACCAACGCTATCGATATCACCGCGCGCCGCACCCAGTCGCGCTGACGCTGCCAAGGAGGTAGCCATGGAAAACAACCAGACCACTTTCACTCCCCTCGCGGATGAGGCCTTTCTCAGCCTGGGCGCCGAACAGGTCGCCTATGTGAAGGCGATCAACCTGCCTGACGGCGCGCACGCGATCGGCATCTTTTCGGCCGACGGCAAGCCGATGGCCGCCGCGCCCTCGATCGAAATCGCGCAGGCGCTGATCCGCCAGCACGATCTCGAGCCGGCGCTGGTGCACTAGACGCGGGAGAAAAAAAGACGGGTTCAGGCTGCGCTTTGGGCCTGAACCGACGACTCGACAAGCAGAGCGTAAAGCGCCTCGGCGCTGTCTGTAGCTCGCAATTTGTCGACGAGACCGCGGTCGCGCAACAGACGCGACACCCGGGCGAGCGCCTTCAGATGGTCCGCCCCGGCGCCCTCGGGAGCCACCAGCAGAAAAACGATATCGACTGGACGATCGTCGATCGAATCGAAGGCTATCGGCTGGGCCAGCCGGGCAAACAGGCCGCGCGGTGTGGCGAGAGAGGCCATGCGTCCATGCGGGATGGCGATGCCGCCGCCGATACCGGTCGACCCAAGCGCCTCGCGCTCGATCAGGCGATCCAACAGACGGCGCTCCTCGAGGCCAAACACGCCGGCGGCACGGCTGGCCAGCTCGGCCAGCAGCGCCTTCTTGCCGGACGTCTTTACGCTGGCCAGAACGGCCTCGGGGCCGGTCAGCAAATCAGCGATTTCCACAATCACACCAATGGGTTAGCGAGCGAAAGCATTCTTCGCTCGGCGAGGGGTGCGCCCCTATAGGCGCGTCCTTCGGATCGGTCAAGCCACCCCTTGCGGCGGCCATCGCTGGGGCCTCAGTCGGCCGGGCCGGTCAAGGCCTGCGACGCCACGGCAGCGCTCGGCATGGACGCCGGGAGGCTGCGGCTCATGCCCAGGCGGCCGAGGCGCCGGCGCTCGGCCGATGACGGAATACGCATGGCTTCGCGATACTTGGCGACGGTACGGCGGGCGATCTCGACGCCCTCGCCTTTCAACAGATCGACGATGCGATCGTCCGACAGAGGCTGGTGAGAACTCTCGCCACCAACCAGGAGCTTGATGCGCGAGCGCACCGACTCCGACGAGACGACCACGCCCGGCGTACGCGCCGGCAGCGACGAGGTGAAGAAATACTTGAGCTCGAAGATGCCGCGTGGCGTGGCGATGTACTTGTTCGAGGTGACGCGGCTCACCGTGCTTTCGTGCAGCTCGGTGGCGATGGCGATGTCGCGCAGCACCAGAGGCTTCAGCGCGCTCACGCCGTGGCGGAAGAAGCCATCCTGTTGGCGGACGATCTCGCGTGCCACCTTCAGGATCGTCGTCGCCCGCTGCTCCAGCGTCTTGACCAGCCAGTTGGCCGACTGGAAGCGCTCGGCGACGAAGGCACGATCGTTCTTGGCGCGCGCCCCCTTCATCAAGGTCGCATGGTAGTTGCGATCGACCAGAACCTTGGGCAGCGCGTCGGTGTTGAGTTCGATGAACCAGCCGTCCTCGCCGGTGTCGGGATCCTTGGCCGGCCGCAGATAAAGGTCCGGCGCCACGGGCTGGATCGGCTCGAAATCGAAGGCCTGGCCGGGACGCGGATCGAGCGTACGCAGCTCGGCCAGCATGTCGCGCAAATCCTCGTCGTCGACACCGCAGCGCCGCCGCAGCTGGCCGAGCTCTCCCGCGGCCACGAGGTCGAGGTTGTCGAGCAGGGCCTTCATCGCCGGATCCAGCCGGTCGCGTTCGATTAGTTGCGCCGCCAGGCACTCGGCGAGCGACCGGGCGAACAATCCGGCCGGTTCGATCTGGCGCAGGCGCGTCCACACGGCCTCGACGGCGTCAGCGCCGGCACCGGTTGCCTCGGCGACATCCGCGACGTCCAAGCGGCAATAGCCGGCTTCGTCGAGACCCTCGGCTAATTTCAGCGCGATCCGCCGATCGTCGACGCTGGCGAACAACAAGTCGATCTGTTCGAGAACATAAACCGCGAGCGAGCGCGGACGGCCGGCGACGAAGTCGAGCGCATCGGGCACGCCCTCGCGCTGACCGACCGTGCTGGCCGTGGCATCGCCGCCGCGGTCGGCATGTTCGCGCGTCCAGCGGTCGTCGGCTTCGGCCAGCGCCGGTGCCGCCGCCGCCAGAGCCTCCGCAGTATCGGTTGGCGCATCGAGTACAGGGGCGTCGGGCTCGGCAATCGGGCCGTCGTCAGAGGCACCTTCCGAGAGGAGCGGGTTCTTTTCGAGTTCCTGCTGGATGAAAGCCGCGAGTTCGAGGTGCGAGAATTGCAGCAGTTTGATCGCCTGCTGAAGCTGCGGTGTCATCGCCAGCGTCTGACGTGACGCCAATAGGAGACTCGGACCGATACGCATCGTTACCCCCAACCCCGAGGGCCAAGGCCCTCGCTGGAAGTTCTAATGCAATAGTCGTGCCAAAGTCACTGCGGTTTGCATCAATGTGCAAAAATATCGATCTCCGACCAGCCCGCGACATCCAGGCGAGCCCGGCTGGGCAGGAACTGGAAGGCGGCTTGGGCCAGCTCGGTCCGGCCCTCCCGTTTCAGAAGGTCATCCAGCTTGGCCTTGAGCGTATGTAGGTACAACACGTCCGACGCAGCATAGGTCAATTGTTCGTCGCTCAGGTCTTCGGCGCCCCAATCCGAAGTCTGCTGCTGCTTGGACAGATCGACGGCCAGGAGCTCCTTGCAGAGATCCTTCAGGCCGAACCGATCGGTGAAGGTCCGCGTCAGCTTGGCCGCGATCTTGGTGCAATAGACCGGCTCGCAGCGCACACGGAGCGCATGCTCGAGCACGGCGATGTCGAAGCGGCCGAAGTGGAACAGTTTTAAGATCTTGGGATCGGCGACCAGGGCCGCCAGGCGCGGCGCCTTGATCGGGCCGCGCGGCATCTGGACCAGATGGGCATTGCCGTCGCCAGCCGAGAGCTGGACCAGGCAGAGCCGGTCGCGATGGGGGTTGAGGCCCATGGTCTCGGTGTCGATCGCCACGACCGGACCAAACGACAGGTCGGCGGGAAGATCGCCGCGATGTAGGCTGATGGCCATTTACCGGATGCCTCGCAAGCCCTGCATGGTGCCCAGGAGAAGACTCGAACTTCCACGCCTTTCAGCGCTAGTACCTGAAACTAGTGCGTCTACCAATTCCGCCACCTGGGCACGGCATGCGGGCTGTTGCGGGCCGTGAGTTAGG
>JAUXWB010000051.1 GCA_030684475.1 Reyranella sp.
ACGGCGGCACCAGGCCGGAGTTGAGCGCATCCGACAGCATGTTGCCCCAGGTCGGGTTGGGTGGCGGGATGCCGACGCCCAGGAAGCCCAGCGACGCCTCGATCACGATGGCGACGCCCAAATGGGTGGTGGCGAGAATGAGATAGGGCGCCACGCATTGCGGCAGGATGTGGCGGAACATCAGGCGCTTGTGCGACGCGCCGAGCCCGCGCGCCGCCTCGACGTACTGCATTTCCTTGAGCGACAGCACGACCGAGCGGATGACGCGCCCACCGAACGGGATGCGCGTGACGGCAATGGCCACGATCACGGTGCCGAGGCCACCTCCCAAGGCCATGGCGATCGCCATCGCCAATATGAGGTCGGGGAAGGATTGCAGGAATTCGATCAGCCGCTGGCTCACCATGTCGAAGCGGCCGCCGAAATAGCCGCAGGCCAGCCCCCATAGCGCGCCCAGCGTGGTGCCGAACAGCACCGCGCCGAAGGCCACGGTGAGCGAGGCCTGGCTGCCGTAGATCACGCGGGAGAGCGTATCGCGGCCGATCTGGTCGGTGCCGAACCAGTGCTTTTCATCCGGCGGCTTCTGCATGGCGCGGAAGTCCGACTTCAGCGGCGGATAGGGCGCGATGACGGGGGCCGCGACCGACATGACGACGATGGCGGCGGCAACGCACCCCCAGAAAGCCGAGAGCGGCGCGCTGCGAAAGAACCTGCGCACGCCCGCCAGGAAAGTCCGCAAGCGCGAGGGCGGCACGGGCAGCGACGGATCGAGGGGAGAGGTAACGGTCATTGGTAGCGAATCCGGGGATCGAGCAGGGCGATGGCGAGGTCGACCAGGATGTTCAGCACCACGAACACCACGGCATAGAGGAACACCAGGTTCTGCATGACGAAGACGTCGCGCTCGCTCACCGCGGTGAACATGGCGAAGCCCAGCCCCGGCGTGCCGAAGGCGCGCTCGACCGGGATCGAGCCCGCCAGCACCAGCCCCATCAGCACGCCCGACAGGGTGATCACCGGCAGCATGGCGTTGGGCAGCGCGTGCAGCGAGATCACCAGCCGGCCGTTCAGCCCCTTCGCGCGTGCCGTGCGGACATAGTCTTCTCGAATCACTTCCAGCAGGCTGGACCGTGCCATGCGCGCGATATAGGCCGCCTGGCCCAGGCCCAGCACGATCGCCGGGCCGATCACGATCTGCAGGTTGGCGACCGGATCGACGAACAGCGCCGCCCCGGCCATCGGCGCGCGATAGCCGAACCAGAACAGCAGCCCGAGCACGATCAGCATGCCGATCCAGAAGCCCGGCACCGCCAGAAAGAGAATGCTGACGAA
>JAUXWB010000052.1 GCA_030684475.1 Reyranella sp.
ACGAGTGGCACTGGACCGAGCATTTCTCGCCCCAGCCCGAGACCCTGCGCTATCTCAACTTCGTCGCCGACAAGCTCGATCTGCGCCGCGACATCCAGTTCAGGTCCCGGGTGAGCGCCGCCCACTACAGCGACGAGACGCGAAGCTGGGACGTCACGCTGGAAGACGGCAGCCACTTCACCTCGCGCTTCCTGATCACCGCCATCGGCCCCCTTTCCGCGCCGACCATGCCGCGCATCCCGGGCGTCGAGAGCTTCAAGGGCCAGTCCTGCCACACCGCGCGCTGGCCACATGAGCCCGTGAGCTTCGAGGGCAAGCGCGTGGCGGTGATCGGCACCGGCGCCACCGGCGTGCAGACCATCCAGGAGGTCGCCAAGACCGCGGGCCATCTCACCGTGTTCCAGCGCACGCCCAACTGGTGCGCGCCGCTGCACAACGGCCGGATCGGCGAGGAGGAGATGCGCGAGATCCGGGCCGGCTATCCGGAGATGTTCAAGCGCTGCCAGGAAACCTTCGCCTGCTTCCTGCACACGCCCGACCCGCGCGGCACCTTCGAGGTCACACCGGAAGAGCGCGAGGCATTCTGGGAGAAGCTCTACGGCGATAAGGGCTTCGGCATCTGGCAGGGCAACTTCCGCGACATTCTCATGGACCGGAAGGCCAATGCCCTGCTCAGCGACTTCGTCGCCCGCAAGATCCGCCAGCGGGTGAAGGACCAGACGGTGGCCGAGAAGCTGATTCCCAAGAATCACGGCTTCGGCACCCGCCGCGTTCCGCTCGAGACCAAGTACTACGAGGTTTATAACCAGCCCAACGTGACGCTGGTCGATATCAACGAAACGCCGATCGAGCGCATTACGCCGACTGGTATCAAGACGGGGGGACTCAAGACCAGCGGCGCCGAGTACGCATTCGACATCATCATCTATGCCACGGGCTTCGACGCCATCACCGGCAGCTTCGACCGCATCGACATCCGGGGCGCCGGCGGACTCAAGCTCAAGGACAAGTGGCAGGGCGGACCGAAGACCTATCTCGGCGTCCAGGTCGAGGGCTTTCCCAACATGATGATGCTGATGGGACCGCACACGGCATTGGGCAATATCCCGCGCAGCATCGAATACAACGTCGAATGGGTGACCGGCCTGATCCGCCACATGCGCGCGCATGGCCTGACGCGCGTGGAAGCCCGGCCCGACGGCGTCAAATCCTGGACCGACCACGTCATCGCGCTGGGCGAGGGCCTGCTGTCGAACGAAATCGATTCATGGATGACCGGGATCAATCGCAACGTCGACGGCAAGCAGGTGCGCACGATCGCGCGCTACAGCGGCAGCGCGCCGGCCTACCGCGCGCGCTGCGACGCGGTGGCGGCCGACGGCTATCGGGAACTGGCGCTGGCCTAGACGCCGTCGCGCGCGTGGTGCCCCCTCTTCTCGGACTTCAGACCTCAATCCTACAGGCGGTCCTCGGCAGAGGGGTACTGCTGCGCCTCAATTGGCGCGTCAGCCACGCGTGCCCGACCAGGACGCCGGGGCGTACACGGCGTTCCTGGTCCGTCGAATCATCCTCCATGTTCCCGCCATCATCGCCGCTCACTAACAGCATCCGCTTTCACAGTATACGCAACCTACAGGCCCGGACCGTTCGACCGTGCCGGTGCCACCGTTGCCGCCGTTGCCCCACAACCCGGGCGTGAAGGGAGCGGGGTCATCCTCGCGATGGCGGCGGATGAGGGTTTTCGCGGGCCCGAAATAGAGCCGCACGCCGCCGGTCACGCGGTAGAACGAATCGTCGCCGGCGCTGCCGTCGGCGAAGAACGACACGTTGCGGCTGGCGACGAAGTCGGGCTGATATTCGATCCTGCCGTTGCCCAGCGTGCGGCCGGCATACTGGCCGCCTCCCACCGTCAACGCGAGGTCCGGGATGGGATAGACGGTGAGTCGGCCATGGTAGAAGCCGCCGCTCGCCAGCAACCGGGCGAGGCTTGCGTCCTGGTAGCCGCCATAGGCGCCAATGGTGAACATCGGGGCGTAGATCTCGCCCTCGGCGCCGTACCAGCCGACGGTGGCGCCGCGGAAGCCGGCCAGCGCGGCGACGGGACCGAACAGGCCGATCTGCGGGTTGCGCCAGAACAGGTGGGCGGCGCCGCCGCCGCTGAGGGAATCGTAGGATGTCGCCGCCAGGCCATCGACCTGCACACCGAAGCTGTGACCGAGCGGTGCGGTCAGCGATCCCTGGGCAATGCCGACGGCGGAGGATCGCCCGGACGAGCCGGTCGCGCCGCCTTCGAGCGAGATCTTGCCATTGACCTGCGATACCGCCGGCAGGCTGTCGCCGGCGGGCGTCTGGGCGAACGATGGCGACGCGACGACGACAACCGTCAAGGCGAAGCAGGCGAGAATCCTGATCATCTCGTGAAGTGTATACCACGGCGCAGAACGTGGCTGTCTCAAAGCGGGGACAGCAGGTCTCGCCGGGTCTCGCGCGAATTACTCATGGCGCATCATGCCGTGGCCTATGGCCATATGAAATGTCGTTGCCCGATGCACGCCGGTTGCAGGCGTTGCCTGCGACCGCAATGCCGGAAACAAGCCGGGCGACACCCAAAGAAAATGATGTCGCCCCCGAAGGTGTACTGCAATGGCAGCCATGGCCGCCATGCGATCAGGAGTCGACGGAGAATCCGATCTTCTTCACGATCGGGCCCCAGCGGTCGTAACTGGTCTTCAGCAGCGTCGCGAGTTCCTGCGGCGTCGACGACTTGGCCTCGAGGCCCATCACGGCCAGGCCATCGATCACGTCCTTCTTGGCCAGCGCCGCGCGTATCGCCTCGTTGGCCCGCATCACGACCGGCGCCGGCGTGCCGCCCGGCGCGAAGAAGCCGAACCATTCCGAGAACACCAGGTCCTTGTAGCCCTGCTCGGCGAAGGTCGGGAC
>JAUXWB010000055.1 GCA_030684475.1 Reyranella sp.
CCGGCGCGGCAGCGACGCCGAGGTGGCCGAGATGCGCCAGCTCGCGCACCGCGCCATCGTGGCCGATCCCGACGACGGCCGCGGCCACATGCTGGCCGGCATCGCCGAGATGTGGCTGCGCCAGCCCGGCCGCGCCCGCACCCTGTTCGAACGCGCGATCGCCCTCAACCCCAGCCTGTGCCAGGCCCATGCCGAGCTGGGTTGCCACTACAACCTCGTGGGCGAGCCGGCGGCGGCGATCGCGCCGCTGCGCCTGGCACAGCGGCTCAGCCCCAACGACGTCCACAGCTTCTTCTTCATCGGCGAACTCGCCCTGTCGCACTGGATGCTGGGCAAGTGGGCCGAGGCGGTCGACCACGCCGACCAGTCGCTGATAAGACGGCCGGCCTACTGGTACGCGCTGGTCATCAAGATCAACGCCCTGGTCGGGCTCCGCGACCTCGAGGCCGCGCGGCGCGCCCACGACGAACTGATGACGGTGACGCCGGACTTCACGCCGCAGTTCATCGACTGGACGCCGTTCATCGACCGCACCTGGAACCGCCGGCTGGCCGAGGGCCTGGCGGCGGTGACAGGCGAGACCAAGCCCGCGTCGCGGCGACGGCGGTAAAACGTGCATCGCCATCCATCTCCTCTCCCCCGCCAGGGGGAGAGGGTGGGTGAGGGGGTTGAAGGAGATATCGCGGCCCCCTCACCTAGCCTCTCCCCCTAACGGGGGAGAGGAACATGAAACACTAGAAAGCTCTCATGTTCGAACTCAAGTATTTCGCGGCAATCGACAGATTCGAACGCGAGGAGAGAAACGACAGCGATCCGCGGCCCCTGCCGCCCTTCGACATCAACGCCCTGGGATCGGGCGGCCTGCTCGGCGGGGCTGCGCGCCGGTTCACGCGCTGGTTCTTCCTGTTCGCGTTCTGGGTACTGCGCGCCGTGTGGCCTGTGGCCTGCATCGGCCGGCTGGTCATCGTCTCGCGCCATGACGACGTCCGCGAGGTGCTGGCCAAGCCGTTGCACTTCAAGGTCCCGTTCGGGCCCGAAATGCGGGCCCTGACGGGCGGCGCGGACTTCCTGCTGGGCCTCGATGGCCCGGAGCACGACGCGCAACGCGAGATCCTGGAAGCCGTGGTGCTGCGGTCCGATGCGCAAGGCATCATCGACAATACGCGGACGGTGACCGAGCTCCTGCTCAGGAATTCAGGCGGTCGCATCGATATCATGCAGGACCTGCTGGGGCGGGTCTTCACCGAGACCTGCAGCGATTATTTCGGACTCGACCTCGACGAGCCCGACGCCTTTGCCGATCGCACCATGTCGGTCTCGGCGCTGATCTTCGCCGATCCGTTCGGCAATGCCGAGACGCGCAAGCTGGCGCTGAACGGTGCCGTCAGGATCCGCTGGCTGATCGACCGCGCCATCGACCGGGCCGAGGCGAAGCCCCGGGCCAACACCGTCATCGACCGTCTCGTGCAGTACCGGCGGGCTGATGGCACGGCGGTCGACAGGCCGCAGATCCGCGCCATGGCGATCGGCACCATCATCGGCCTGATCCCGACCAACACGCTGGGCGCCGGCAAGATGATCGAGGAGCTGCAGCGCCGCGGACTGCTGCAGAGCGTCATCGGCGCGGCATCGGCCGCCGAAAAGGCCAGGACCGCCGGCGATGTGGACGCCGCCCAGCGCCATCGTGGGGAACTGAAGAAGCTGCTGGTCGAAGCCTCGCGGCTCAATCCGACGTTGTTTCCCGGCCAGTTCCGCCATGTCCCGAAGGCCACGACCGTTGCGGGCAAGCCCGTTGCCGCGGGCTCGGTCGTGGTGGTCGGCACCATGTCGGCGCTGCGCGACAGCCGGAAATTCAAGTGCCCCGGGGCCTTCGAGCCCGGCCGCGAGGTCGATCCGGCGCTGATGTTCGGCGAGGGATCGCACGTCTGCCTCGGCGCCCATCTCGCCATGGAACAGATCACCGAGATCTGCCAGGTCCTGTTTTCACAGCCCGAGATCCGGCTGGCCAACGATCCCGACGGCTGGCTGGCCTATGTCGGCCCGTTCCCGCGCCGGCTCGACGTCGTGTTCCAGACGATGGCCCAGTGGGGGGCCCAAAGGGGGGGCACGTCGGCGACCCAGAACCTGATCACCATCCAGGCGAGGCTCGACCCGGAGCGGTTCGACGAAGCCCGGAAGATGATCGCGGACCTCGGCAATCCGGCGGCCCTGGACAGCCCGATCGGCCGCGCCCTCCAGGCGACGGAGATCGTGCATTTCGTCTCCCTGTCGGCCTTCGATGTTCGGGATCCCGACGACAAGGAGGCCCAGCCCGACCCGCGGCTCATCTTCGAGCTCAACGTCGACGGCGACGAGGACACGGTGCTGGCGCGGATCGTCCAGCATGCCGGCCCGCTGCTCGAGCCGATCTTTCTTTGCATTGCCGGCGCCCGGGAGATCGATCCGGAGAAACTGCCGGAGCGATTCAACAAGAGCCGGCTTCATTTCCTGCTCGAGCGCCACAAGACCAAGCTGCATTTCGCGCCGTGGGGCGCCATCGGCCTCAATTTCAACGGCACGCCGGATACGCCGGTCGGCGACATCGCCAAACAGGAAGAGCTCGCGACATTCGTGCGCAAGGCCGTCGACCGCTACTTCCAGGTCCACGAGGGCATGCGCAAGCGGGCAGTGGATTCACTCGC
>JAUXWB010000058.1 GCA_030684475.1 Reyranella sp.
ATGGTGAAGCTCTTCGCCTCTGAGATGGCCGAGCGCGTCACCAGCGAGGGCATCCAGATCCATGGCGGCGCGGGCTACACGACCTTGCACGCTGTCGAACGTCATTGGCGCGACGCCCGCCTCACCAAGATCTTCGAGGGCCCCTCGGAGATCCAGAAGCGCATCATCTCCGACCGCCTGCTCGGCCGCGGGAGGAACTGATGAAAGTCTCCGCCCTCACCGGCAAGACCAACTACTTCGAGGACTTCAAGGTCGGCGACGTGATGAAGCACGCGCGCGGCAAGACCGTGGAGCCGATGGAGCAGGTCTGGATCACCAACGTGACCATGAACACGGCCGAAGCGCACTTCAACGAGCACCTGACCAAGTCGACGCCCTACGGTCAGCGACTGGGCTTCGGTGGCGTCACCATCTCGATGTGCATAGGGCTTGCCGCCGAGGACACGGCGGAGAACGCGCTGATGGAGCTCGGCATGGACAAGATCCGCCTGAAAGGCCCGCTCCATCACGGCGACACGCTCTATTGCTATACCGAGGTGCTGGGCAAGACGGATGCCAAGCAAGCCGACGCCGGTATCGTACGCTTCAAACACTACGGCGTGAACCAGGACGACAAGCACATCTTCGAGGGCGAGCGCACGGTGCTGATCAAGCGGCGCAGTCACTGGTCGGACAAGTGAGCGACGAAGCTCCTCTTGGAGCCCTCGACAGCGTCCGCATCGTCGATCTCACGCAGATGCTGGCGGGCCCCTTCTGCACCCAGCTTCTGGCCGACCAGGGGGCGGAGATTATCAAGGTCGAGCCGCTCGACGGCGACCACACCCGGATCGTCGGTCCCTATCATGACGACGACAAGCTCCGGGCGTTCGGCGGCTACTTCGCCTCGGTGAACCGCAACAAACGATCGATCGCCATCGATCTCAAGCGTCCCGAAGGCCGCGACTTGGTGATACGCCTCTGCGACGGCGCCGACGCCGTGGTCGAGAATTATCGCGGTGGCGTCATGGACCGCCTTGGCCTCGGCTACGAGGCGCTTCACGAGCGCTGCCCGAAGCTGGTCTATGCCACCATCCGCGGCTTCGGCGACTGGCGCACCGGCCGCAGCCCCTATACCGATTGGCCGGCCTACGACGTCGTGGCCCAGGCCTTCGGCGGCGTCATGGCGATCACCGGCCCGGACAAGACGACGCCGATGAAGGTCGGCCCCGGCATCGGCGACCTGATGCCCGCCACCATGTGCGCCTTCGGAATCGTGAGCGCCATCTTCCGCGCCCACAAGACCGGCCGCGGCCAGTTCGTCGACGTCGGCATGGTCGACGCTATCCTCTCGCTCTGCGAGCGCATCGTGCACCAGCACGCCTATACCGGCGGCGTGCCAACGCCCGAGGGCAACCACCATCCCCTGCTCTGCCCGTTCGGCATGTTTCCGGCCAAGGATGGCTTCATCACCATCGCGGCCCATGCCGACGCCCACTGGCCGATCCTCTGCCGGCTGATCGGCAAGCCGGAACTCGGCACCGACCCCAGGCTTGCCAACGTCCAGGACCGACGGGTGAACCAGGACGAGATCATCGCCGTCGTGTCGGCCTTCACCAGCCGGCACACCAAGAAGGAGCTGCTGGCCCATCTCGGCGGTCAGGTCCCGTTCGCGCCGGTCAACGACGTCCGCGATATCTTCAGCGATCCGCACTTCGCCGCCCGCGACATGATCGTCTCGGTGCCCCATCCCGGCCTCGGCCACGAGACTAGGGTGGCGGGCGTGGCGATCAAGATGACCGAGACCCCCGGCCGCGTGCGCCATCGCGCCCCCTTGCTGGGCGAGCACACTGACCGTTATCTGACCGAACTCGGCCTCGGTGGCGCGGAAATTGCCCGCCTGAGAGCTGAAAAAATCGTTGCCTGAGGAGATTTGACATGACCGACCGCCCTCCCCGCCGCCCGCGCCGCGTCCAGCTCTCCACGCCAGGCTCCAGTGAGAAGATGATCCAGAAGGCATCCGAGTCGAAGGCAGACCATGTCTTCCTCGACCTCGAGGATGCCGTGGCCCCCAGCCAGAAGCGTGACGCCCGCAAGAAGATCATCGAGGGCCTGAAGACGCTCAACTGGAAGGGCAAGACGCGCTGCGTGCGTATCAACGACCTCACCACGGAATATGCGTATGAGGACATCATCGAGATCGTCGAGGGCGCCGGCGAGCATCTCGACACGATCATGATGACCAAGGTCATGACGCCGGCCGACGTGCTGTTCGCCGACAAGCTGCTTTTCCAGATGGAAAAGAAGCTGAAGCTCAAACGCCGCATCGGCCTCGAAGCCCTGATCGAGGAAGTCGAAGGCATGCAGAATGTCGATGCCATTGCCAAGTCGACGCCGCGCCTCGAATGCCTTGTGTTCGGCATGGGTGATTTCTCGGCCTCGATGGGCGTCACCAACAAGAACGTCGGCGAAAACGACGGTTATCCCGGCGACATCTGGCACTATGCCCGCTTCCGCCTGGTGATGGCGTGCCGCGCCGCCGGCATCGACCCGGTCGACGGCCCGTTCGCCGATTTCAAGAATCCCGAGGTCTACCGCGAGGAATGCAGGCGCTCGATGATCCTGGGCTGCGTCGGTAAATGGGCCATCCATCCTTCACAGATCGACATTGCGCTTGATGTGTATTCGCCCAAGCCCGAGGATATTGCCCGCGCGCGCAAGCTCGAGGAGGCCTACGCCGAAGCGGAATCTAAGGGTCTGGGTGCGATCAACGTCGATGGCATCATGGTCGATGTCGCGTCCATTCGGATCCTGCGTAACACCATTCTGAACAAGGCGGACCTGTACGGTATGTAGATGCAGAGTTGGGGCCGCACACAAACAACAAGGCGGTCACTTTAGGGAGAAAGACGATGCTGAGAAGGACTTTGCTGGGCGGCGTTGCCGCTTCAACTCTTGCGAGCCCGGCGATGGTGCGCGCGCAGGAGCCCCTCAAGATGCGGCTGTCGCTCGATACGTCCGCGGCCCACACCCGAACCATCCAGATGACTGCCTTCGCCCAGGAACTGGAGAAGCTCGCCAGCGGCAAGATCAAGGTCGAAGTCTTTCACTCGGCCCAGCTTTTCCGCGACCGCGATGTCGGCAAGGCCCTTCGGCAGGGCGGCGCAGAGATGGGCGTGCCCGGCCCCTGGAACCTGACCGGCATCGAGGCCAATCTCGACATCACCCAGGCGCCGTCCTTCTACGGCCGTACGGCCGCCGAGATCTACAAGGTTATCGACGGTGAGGTCGGCCAGACCCTCAACGGCATGATCGAGAAGAAGCTCGGCGTGAAAGTCGTCGGCAAGTGGCTCGATCTCGGGGCGGCGCATACTTTCTCGACCAGCAAGCCCTTGAACGGGCCGGACGATCTCAAGGGCCTGAAAATCCGGACCTCGG
>JAUXWB010000062.1 GCA_030684475.1 Reyranella sp.
GCCAGCACATCGCGCTCCACGCCTGCCCCGGCATCGGCAGCTGCGGCGGCATGTTCACCTACAACACCATGCAGACCTTCATCGGCGTGGTCGGCATGCAGCCGCTGCACATGGTGGCGCCGCCGTCCGACGATCCGCGCCGCACCCATCAATTCGCCGACGAACTGGTGCGCTACCTCGCCGACATGATCGACAGGGACCTCAAGCCGCGCGACATCGTGGTCCGCGATTCGATCCGTAACGCCGTGATCGTCGCCATGGCGATCGGCGGTTCGACCAACGTCACCCTGCATGCGCCGGAGATCGCGCGCGCGGCCGGCTACGCCGATTTCTGGAAGGACATCATCACGCCCGAGGAGTTCAACCATCTCTCGCAGCATGTCGTGCCCGTGCTCACCGATGCCCGCCCCTACGGCAAGTATTCGATGGTCGACATCGACAATGTCGGCGGCGTGCAGGTCATCGCCCGCGAGCTGCTCGACGCCGGCCTGCTGAACGGCGCCGTCATGACCTGCACCGGCGAGACGCTGGCCGCCCAGATCGATCGCCTCGGCGCCAAACGCGCCGACGGCAAGGTCGTCTACTCGGTCGAGAAGCCTTACAAGCCGACCGGTGGGCTGCGCGTGCTGGGCGGCAACCTCTCGCCGGATTTTTCGGCGATCCTGAAGCTCGCCGGCGTCGAGGGCGGGCTGGAGGACAACACCTTCCGCGGCAGGGCACGCGTCTTCGAGGGCGAGCGCGGGCTGCTCGAGGCGCTCGACAAGGCGCCGGACTCCTTCCAGAACCACGACATGGTGATCGTGCGCTACGAAGGCCCGAGCGGCGCGCCCGGCATGCCCGAGATGCTCGATCCGACCTCGCGCATCACCACCCTCTGCCGCGAGCGCAACATCGTGATCGGCCTGATGACCGATGCCCGCTTCTCCGGCGGCTCGGTCGGCCTGGTCATCGGCCATGTCGGCCCCGAGGCTGCGCTCGGCGGTCCGATCGCCTTCATCGAGGACGGCGACGAGATCGTGGTCGACCTCAACCGGAGCGAGCTCAACTGCCCCGCGCTCGACGATGCAGCGACCTTGGCCAAACGCAAGGCGGCCTGGGACAAGGCGGTCGCCGCCAACGGCGGTCTCCATCCCAACTGCGGTCTGGCCGACACGCGCCTGCTGCACCGTGCCCGCGCGACGGCGGTGCCCGCCACGCGCGGCGGCGGACTGCACCCCAACCGCGAGGTCTGGGTCCGCGACCCGCGGCGCGCCGATCGCTCCGGCTTCCAGCTGCAGAACAAGCACCGGCCCAAGACGAACAAGTCGTTCTGAGGCGTGAGTCGGGGCTTACTCATGTTCCTCTCCCCCGTCTCGGGGTAGGGGTATCGCATATGCTCTTCTCTGCCCCCGCGAAGCGGGGGAAGTGCCGCGTCATACGCGGCGAAGGGGGTCGGAGTTGAACGCATGAGACTCCTGACCCCCTCCGCCCTTCGGGCACCTCCCCCGCGCAGATGCGCGGGGGAGGAGAAGAAAAACATATGCGATAGCCCTGCCCGTGAGGGGGAGGCTAGGTGAGGGGGCGATCCGGCTTCATCCTCGGCCGCAGTCGCGCCGCGCCATTCCCCGCCTTGGCGTTTGCGGCACCCATCGCCCGAACTTCGCGTCAAGACTTCTGAAGGGAGACCACACGATGCCCAGGTTCGTCACGATCGGATATGGTGATCAAGCCGGCTACGACCGCACGCCCAGGCCTGTCAGAGATGCGGCCCACGAGCAGGATGCCAAATTGCGTGCAGAGGGCGCGCTGATGGGAATTGCCGGAACACCTGTACAAGTGCGCAATCCAGACGCGGCCCAACTTGAAACTCGGGACGGGCCGTTCATGTCGTCAGCCTTGCCGATCGCCGGATTCGCCCTGATCGAAGCCGCTGACTTGGCTGAGGCCATCGAAAAAGTCTCGCGCGTTCCATGCGCCGTCGCACACGGTGTCGTTGAGGTATGGCCCCTGAAGGAGTAGACGGCGGTCTCCATCCCAACTGCGGCGCCCGGCCGACACGCCACCAATTCGGTGGCTGATTTGACAATGGGTTCTGCCGTCGGGAAGGTCGAGCCATGGACTACGGCATCAATCTCGCCACCGCGGCCGATTCCTGGAAGGTAGTGAAGCGCGCCGAAGAGCTGGGCTTCACCCGCGCCTGGTTCTATGACACGCAATTGCTCAACGCGGAGATCTTCGTCGCCATGGGTGCGGCGGCAGTGACGACGTCAAGGATCCGCCTGGGAACCGGTGTGCTGATCCCTTCGAACCGCATCGCGCCGGTCGCCGCCAGCGCTCTCATGTCGCTTAATGCGCTTGCGCCGGGGCGTATCGACTTCGGTATCTCCACCGGCTTCACCGCCCGGCGCACCATGGGGGTTGGTCCGGTCCGGATCGCCGACATGCAGCGCTACATCGAGCAGGTCCAGCGGCTGATTGCGGGCGAGACGGTTGAATGGGAGTTTGAGGGCGCGCGGCGGAAAATGCGGTTCCTGAGCCTCGATATCGGCGTGGTCAACAACCGCGACCCGATCCCGCTGCACATTTCCGCGCTCGGCCCGCGCGCCCGGGCGCTGACGGCTGAACTCGGCGCCCATTGGATCAACGCCGTCGGCCGCATCGATGCCGCGAAGGCTGCGGTTGCGGCCATGCAGGTTGCCTGGCGCTCGGCCGGCATCGACCCGGCAACGCGCGTCGTCACCGCGTTCTGCGGCGGCTGCGTGCTGGCCGAAGGTGAGCCGTTCGACAGCGCGCGCGCCCGCGCGCAGGCCGGCCCGCACGCGACTGTCGCCTTGCACAACCTGGTCGAGCGGGAACAGTTCGGCGATTTCGGCCGCGGCATCCCGCCGGCGCTCTCGCCTCTGGTGGACCAGTACCGGAAGATCTACGAACGCTATGAGCCGGCCGATGCGCGCTACCTGGAGAACCACCGCGGCCACCTGATGTTCCTGCGCCCGGAGGAGCACCAGGTTTGCACCGCCGAGCTGATCCGTGCCGTGACCATCACCGGCACCAGGTCGGCGCTTCGCGAACGGCTGCGCGAGCTGCAGGGTGCCGGCTACACCGACTTTTCGATTCACATTCGTCACGGCCATCCCGAGATGCTGGAGGAATGGGCGGAGGTGATCGCCAGTGTCTGAGGCACGAGTCCTCCGGCCGGGCGTGCCCTTCCGCGCCGTTCGTCATCGGCTCCAAGCCGGGCTACGATGGCCCGGCAGGTTCGAATAGCCACCGGTGAGGAGACGCAAGCGATGCGCACGAGCTTTTCCGTCAACGACATGACCATCCATCGGATCGTCGAGCAGGAGGCCGGCTTCACGCCGATGCTCGACTTCCTGCCGACATTGTCGAAAGAAACCCTCGGCGAGAATCTCTCCTGGCTGGCGCCCGGCGGCTACGACGGCGCGAGCGGCAATGTCGTGCTGTGCTTCCAGTCGTATGTCGTCAAGACGCCGCACCATAACATCCTGGTCGATAGCTGCATCGGCAACGACAAGAACTTCCCGCTGCGGCCGACCTGGAACAAGAAGACCGACGCCAACTGGATGAAGGCGCTGAAGGCTGCCGGCCTCGGGGTCGAGGACATTGATTTCGTGATGTGCACGCATCTGCACGGCGATCACGTCGGCTGGAACACGCGACTGGAGAACGGCCGCTGGGTCCCGACCTTTCCGAAGGCGCGCTACCTGTTTTCGAAGAAGGAATACACCTACTGGAGCGAGATCCATCGCAAGACTCCGCTCGACCAGATCACCGACAGCGTGCTGCCGATCATCGAGGCCAACCGGGCCGACTTGGTCGGCAGCGATCATGCGCTCAACGACCATATCCGATTGAGCCCGACCCCCGGCCATACGCCCGACCATTTCGCGGTCTGCGCCGGCAAGGGCGGCGACGCCGCGGTGTTCACCGGCGATCTGATCCATTCGCCGATCCAGGCCCGCTATCCCGAATTGGTCATGCGCGTCGACACCGACCGCGACCAGGCTGTCCGGACGCGCCGGAATTTCCTCGAGCGCTACTGCGACACCGACACCTTGTGCTGCACGATGCACTTCCCGTCGCCCTCGGTCGGCCATATCAAGCGCTGGGGCGACGGCTTCCGCCTGGAATACGCAAAAGGCTGAAGGCTCGCGTCCCATTGCCGAGCCGTATCCCGCCGGAGAATTCTTTCATCGGATTCCAACCCATCCGAAGGGTGATCGAATGAGTGGAGCAGGGGCCGCCAATGCGGCCAACAAGGCCGCCGAGATTGCCGCGCGCGTCGAGACGTTCATTCGCGACGTCGTGGTGCCCTACGAGAAGGATCCCCGCTGCGGCGCCCATGGCCCGACCGACGGGCTGGTCGCCGAACTGCGGGACAAGGCGCGCGCGGCGGGCGTGCTGACGCCGCACATTCTCGCCGACGGCAGCCATCTCAGCCAACGCGAGACCGCGACCGTCCTGAAGGCGTCCGGCCTGTCGCCGCTCGGTCCCGTGGCGGTGAATACGATGGCCCCCGACGAAGGCAACATGTACCTGCTGGGCAAGGTCGGCAGCCCGGAGATGAAGCAACGCTTCCTGAAGCCACTGGTCGAGGGCCGCGCGCGGTCGGCGTTCTTCATGACCGAACCGGCCGGCGAGGGCGGCGCCGGTTCCGATCCGTCGATGATGCAGACCACGGCGGTGCAGGACGGCAACCATTGGCTGATCAACGGCCGCAAGACCTTCATCACCGGCGCGCAGGGCGCGAAGGTCGGCATCGTCATGGCGAAATCCACCGCCGGCGCCTGCATGTTCGTGGTCGAGCTTCCCGATCCCGCGATCCGCATCGACCGCGTCATCGACACCATCGACAGTTCGATGCCCGGCGGCCACGCCATGGTGACGATCGACAATCTCCGGGTGCCGGCCGACCAGATGCTCGGCGAGAATGGCGGAGGCTTCAATTACGCCCAGGTGCGCCTCAGCCCGGCCCGCCTGTCGCATTGCATGCGCTGGTTCGGCGCCGCCACGCGGGCCAACGAAATCGCCACGGCCTATGCGGTCAGGCGCCAGGCGTTCGGCAAGCCCTTGATCGATCATGAAGGCGTGGGCTTCATGCTGGCCGACAACCTGATCGACCTCAAGCAGGCCGAATTGATGATCGACTGGTGCGCCGATGTCCTCGACACCGGCGTGCTCGGAACGGCCGAGAGTTCGATGGCCAAGGTCGCCGTGTCGGAAGCGCTGTATCGCGTGGCCGATCGGTGCGTCCAGGTGATGGGCGGCACCGGCGTCTCCGGCGATACGATCGTCGAGCAGGTTTTCCGGGAGGTCAGGGCCTTCCGCATCTACGACGGGCCGACCGAGGTCCATAAGTGGTCGCTGGCCAAGAAGATCAAGCGCGACGCCGCCAAGGCGCATTAGAGTCTTCCGATGTGGATTGAACCATCAGAGTCGGGATCATTCTCTTCCCCTTTGCGGAGTCCGCAAAGGGGAAGTGCCCTCGTCTTACGAGGGCGATGGGGTCAGACCCCTCCGCCCCGTAAGACGGGGCACCTCCCCAGATGACGGCAGGGCTGTCCGGGGAACGATTCACTATGACGCGGAGTGCATGCCCGGCTTAGCAGGCAGAACCGGCTACTTTCTGGTTGTCGAGACTCAGAAAGGACCGGGCATGCGCTACAGCGATAGCATCCTTGGCAATCTT
>JAUXWB010000074.1 GCA_030684475.1 Reyranella sp.
GATCTGAAGCGCCACGACAGGCGCCCAGCACACGAAGGCCAGAGCGTAGAGGACGTAGGTCGCAACCAACCACGACGCCGACAGATCGATGCCGGCGCGCGCGGCCAGCATCAACCCCGTCACCGGCTGCACCACACCGGCTGGCAGGGTGAAGAGCCAATCCGCCAGCACGACATTGCGGGCAACGACCGCAATTCCCCGTACGTCGCCTCTTGTGTGTGCCGACCACATCTGGAACGCCGTGCCGAGACCCGTGCCGAAAAGAACCGTGCTGCTCAGGATGTGGAGCCACTTCAGCCACAGGTAGGAGTCGATGCCGGCGATCAACGCTCATCCTCCAGCACTGCCCAGATGCCAATCGCCACGAGGATCGGCAGATTCTTGAGCAGGGCACCGAATGGATCGAGCCAGAGCGACGGCGCCAGGATCGTGAGAACCGCCGTGTAGCCGGCAACGACGATGAGCTGGATCACGGCCAGCAATCGAACGTTCCAGCGCACAAGGAGCGCGGCGGCGATCATCAGATCGAACATCGAGAAGGCGACTGCCAGAGAGCGTGTCGGCAATCCGAGGGCGGTCAGCGCCGCGTCCACTGCGGCGTAGGAACTCACGGGCGCCAGCAGGCCGGCTACCGCCGAGCCCAGCCACATGAGGGCAAGAGCTAACCGCAACACGGGCCGCAGGAAATATAGGCGGGCGTGCCAGACATCCTGGGTTTGCGCTGGACGTCGCGCGAGCATCTCTTTTAGCGAACGCGGCACAAAGCCGATGGCGCGGGCGAAGACGCCTGCCGGTTCACTGCCAACATTGCCGGCCAGGAGCTGCCGCAGGCTCGTCGAGCCAAGCGGACCGCCACCGGCCATGTCGGCCAGGCGCGCTGCGAGCTTCATGACGGGCAGCGGGATCGAAAGTTCGACGGCAGGCTTCAATCCGAGCCAGGCACGATGACTGGCCACGAGCTCGCGGAGGGTCACGACCCCGGGTCCGACGGGCTCCAGCGTCCGTCGTGCGAAGCGCTCACTCTCGATCACGCGCACCACCGTCTCCGCAAGGTCCTCGATATGGAGGGGCCGGAACGCCATCGTCGCGTCGCCCACCAGGGGGCTTACCATCGGTAATCCGGCGAGGCCGCGCAGTGCCGATGTTCCGCCGTAGCTGCCGTCGCCATAGACAAGCGAGGGCCGGAGCACGGTCCAATCGAGCGGCAGGCTCCGCAGATGGTCGTCAGCGCGCTTCTTGGTGAGCGCGTACTCGGTACCGACGTCGGCGTCTGCGCTTATGGCCGAGATCTGGACGACACGACGCACGCCGGTGGCCGCGCATGCATCGAACAGGGCGATTGGCGTCACGGCATGGATGGCCTCGATGTCCTGACCACGCCCGCCGTGAAGCACACCGGCGCAGTTGATCACGGCGTCGATCCCTTCCAATCGCGGCCGCCAGTCCTCGATGGAGGTATCGCGGTTGAAATCGACGGCAATCGCCTCGCTCCCCGGCAGTTTCTGGCGGAGCGCCTCAGGATCGCGGACGGCGGCGACCACCTCGTGGCCCCTTGCCCGCAGTCCGGCCAGGAGCTGGCCACCGATGAATCCATTCGCGCCGGTCAGCAGAATTCGCACCCAGCAACCCTATCAGGCCAGCACCGCTCTGGCGCGACCCGGTGGCAATAGCGATCCACCGACGGCCGGGCTAAAAGGGCGCCCATGTCCGCCGCCCCCTCCTACGTCCCCTCGCCCACCCCCGACCTCGCCCGCGTCCAGCGCGCCCTGATCTCCGTCTCCGACAAATCAGGCCTGATCGAGCTGGGCAAGGCGCTGGCGGCCCACGGAGTCGAGATCCTGTCGACCGGCGGCTCGGCCAAGGCGTTGCGCGACGCCGGCCTGAAAGTCGTCGAAGTGAGCGACCACACCGGCTTTCCCGAGATCATGGACGGGCGCGTCAAGACGCTGCAGCCCGCGATCCATGGCGGCATCCTGGCGCGGCGCACCGACCCCGGCCACCAGAAGGCGATGAGCGAGCACAAGATCGCCGGCATCGATCTCGTGGTGGTGAACCTCTATCCGTTCGAGGCCACCGTGGCGCGCGGCGCCGATTTTCCGACCTGCGTCGAGAACATCGACATCGGCGGCCCGGCGCTGATCCGCGCCTCGGCCAAGAATCATGATTTCGTGACGGTCGTGGTCGATCCCGCCGACTATGACGCCGTGATCGCCGAGCTGGCGGCCAACAAGGGCGCCACGAGCCTGGCGCTCCGGCGCAAACTCGCCGCCAAGGCCTACGCCCGCACGGCCTCTTACGATTCGGCGATCGCCACCTGGTTCGCCAAGCAGGAGAACGACACCTTCCCCGAGCGGCTGACCGTTTCGGCCGAGCGCGTGCAGACGCTGCGTTACGGCGAGAACCCGCACCAGCAGGCCGCCTTCTATTCCGACGGCAGCAAGCGCCCGGGCGTCGCCACTGCGCGCATGGTCCAGGGCAAGGAACTCTCCTACAACAACATCGGCGACACCGAAGCCGCCTACGAATGCGTGGCCGAATTCTCCGAGTCGGCCATCGTCGTGGTGAAGCATGCCAATCCCTGCGGCGTCGCCGTCGACAAGGACCAGTACGCCGCCTACCTGAAAGCCTATGCCTGCGATCCCGTGTCGATCTTCGGCGGCATCGTCGCGGTCAACCGTACGCTCGAAGCCAGGACGGCAACCGACCTGGCCAAGCTCTTCCTCGAAGTCGTGATCGCGCCCGACGCCACGCCGGAGGCGCTCGCGATCCTCGCCACCAAGAAGAATGTGCGCGTGCTGCTGGCCGGCACCCTGCCCGACCCGATGTCGCCCGGCATGACGATCAAGAGCGTGTCCGGCGGCTATCTCTTCCAGAGCCGCGACAACGGCCATCTGAAGAAGAGCGACCTGAAAGTCGTGACCAAGCGCGTGCCGACCGCCCAGGAACTCGATGACCTCCTGTTCGCCTTCACCGTCTGCAAGCACGTAAAGTCGAACGCCATCGTCTATGCCAAGGATGGCGCCACGGTGGGTGTGGGCGCGGGCCAGATGAATCGCCGCGACAGCTCACGCATCGCCGCCATCCGCGCCGCCGAAGCGGGCGAAACGGCGGGACTGAAGGTGAGCCCCGCGGTCGGTAGCGTGGTGGCGTCGGATGCCTTCTTCCCCTTCGCCGACGGCCTGCTGGCCGCGGCCGAAGCGGGAGCGACTGCCATCATCCAGCCCGGCGGCTCGATGCGCGACAAGGAAGTGATCGAGGCCGCCGACAAGGCCGGCCTCGCCATGGTCTTCACCGGGATGCGCCACTTCCGCCACTAGGCGGAAGCGGACCAGCCGGTCCTGGTCTCAATTCATCAATTGGCCGAGATTGCTGATGATCTCGCTCACCAGCCGGGTATCGCGCCTCATCAGCACAATATCGTCATCGACGCGGACGTAGTCGTAGCCCGGAGGCGGCGGCGCAAGGCGCGTCAGCAGAGGCTGCGGCAGTTGATGGTAGACGACAGCGGGCGGCAGCGGCTGGCCGACGCTCCAGAGCTTCTTGGCCTGGCCCGGCGGCAGACAGCCGTTGTTCTTCTTGGCGAGGCCCGGCGGGCAATTGCCGCTCGTGAACTCGGTCCGATAGTAGGTGTGGACAGTGGTCCGGTCGCGGTCGGTCACGATGACCCGTGTCGGCGTCTGGGTGACCGTCCCCCTATCGTTGCCCTTGTTGTCGTTGCCCTTGTTGTCGTTGCGATTGCCCTGGTTTTGGCCCTGGCCCTGACCACGATCGTTGCCTTTGCCCTTGTTCTTGTCGTTGTCGGCCCAGGCCGGCGACGCGAGGCCGGCACAAAGCGCCGACACGAGAACCAAACGGATGATTTGCATGATGAAATTCCTCCGCACCCTCAACGCGGGTCGGCCCCAAGGGTTCCTGTCACGGCGCACCGACCAGGAAGGCGCGGGGCAGCACCGTCACCTCGAGCGGCAGGCAGCCCACCGTCTCGCCGTCGAGATCGACCAGCGTCTCGACCTCCGATTCGAAGCGGAACGACGTGCCCTGGCTCACCCGCACCTTGGGATGGCCGATATGGGCGCCGCTGTAGAGCTTGGGCATGACGCCGAACAAGACGCCCAGCCGAGAGACATCGCCCATCTCGATCAGGTCGAGGACGCCGTCGTCGAACCTGGCGCCCGGCATCAGCTTCATGCCGCCGCCGCCATTCTCGGTGTTGGCCACCATCGCGGTGAACAGCCGCCGCGTCTGCGGCGCGCCGCCGTCGATTGCGATGGCGACGTCTCGGTGGCGGTAGCCTAAGGTCACGACCGGCGTCATCAGCAGATAGGCGACCTCTCCCAGCTTCTTCAGCCAGCGCGACCGCGACGTGCGATGGCTGATGGTGGCCGCCGCACCCAGCGACACGATGAGGTAGCCGAAACGATCGACCGGCCGGCCCGCGAGATCGACACAGCGCACGCGCAGCAGGTCGACCGGCCGGCTGCCCGTGCCGGCGGCGGCCTCGAGGGCGCGCGCGGGGTGCTCGAGATGGCCGAGTGCCCGGCAGAGCTCGTTGGCCGTGCCGGCGGGCACCGGACAGAGGACCGCGTCGGGCGCAATCAGGCGGCCCGAGGCATCGAGCAGACCGTTCAGCGTCTCGTTCACCGTGCCGTCACCGCCGACCGCCACGATCCGCCGAGCACCCTCGGCCACCGCCGCCCGCGCGAGTTCGGTGGCGTGCCCCGGCGCCTCGGTGAAACGCGGCGCGAACGGACCGAGGCGCGCCAGTAGCTCGGCCTGGAGGGCCGGCCAATGTTTGGCAGCCCCACCCTTGCGCGCGGCGCGGTTGACGATCACCGCGATCTTGCGCTCCGGCATGGTCACAGCCGCGGCAGAACCTGATCGGCCAACAGATGGAAGGTCTGCTGGCTGAGCGGTGCGCACATCAGGTAGTTGAGCCCTATCTCTTCCTTCAGCCGGGCGATCTGCTCGACCATCGAGGCGGGTGTGCCGTGAAGGATCACGTCGTCGACATAGTGCTGAACCGGCTCCTTGCCGCCGTAGGAGCGCGTCGTCTGTAGCGCCTTCTGGTGCTGCGGTCCGGCATAGGCATCGACCAGCCATTGCGCGCCGCGACGCGCCACCGCTTCGGCCTCGGCCGCAGTTGGCGCCAGGGCGATCAGGCGCGCCATCGGAATGTCGCGGCCGGCATCGGAAAAACCCGCGGCGGCCAGGCGTTCGGCGTAGCGTCGCCGCTTGTCGCCCAGCTCTGTCATCGAGGCATGCGGGTCCATCAGGATGGAAAAGCCGCGGCTGGCCGCCCAGTCGATGGCGGGCTCGGAGGTCGCCGCCATCCAGACCGGCGGATGCGGCCGCTGCAGCGGCTTGGGCATCACCTCTATGTTTTCGAATTTGAAATGCGCGCCCTGGAAACTGAGGCGCTCCTGCGTCCAGGCCTGCAGCACGATGTCCACGGCCTCGCGAAAGCGCTCGGCGCTCTCGGCCATCGGCACGCCGAAGGCGTTGAACTCGGCCGGGGCAAAGCCGCGGCCGGCGCCCCAATTGACCCGACCACCTGACAGCATGTCGAGCAGCGCCACTTCTTCGGCGAGCCGCAGCGGATGATAGAGCGCCGCCAGCGACACGGCGGTGCCGATACGCAACCGCTTGGTGCGCGCGGCCGCCAGGGTACCCAGCATGTGCACCGAAGGGCAGACGCTGAAGGTGGTGAAGTGATGCTCGGCCAGCCAGACCGCGTCGAAGCCGCCGCGATCCATGATTTCGATTCGTTCCAGCGCGCGGCTGTAGACGTCCTGCAGCGGCCCATGCCGGCCGGGCCAACTGAAGAACTGCAGGACCCCGATCTTCACGGTCATTCGGCCCTGATGCCTGCGGCCTTCATGATCGGCCACCATTTCCGAGGGCGGCACTATTCGCGGCCAGACTAAAAAATCGGCGGCGCGGCGGGTTCATTGTTTCCTCCCGCGGCCAGCCTAACACGGTTCAGGGCACGCCTCAGGCGAGGGGCGTCGATGACCCCCCATCAGGACGGGGGCTTCAACATACCTTTGATATTGTTACGGCAGGGGCTTATTCGAACTGCCCGTTTTGAGGGCATTTTGTTGCCGACCTGCCTACCTTCGCACAGCCGGTGGCGTGGCACATTGTAAGGCCCCTTGTTGGGTCCTCGGTTACCTCGCTGACAATTGAAAATGCCCCTCAGGGCGACCACATCTCGCGTTCGCGACGCAGAACGATTCGCGAGGGGGAGTTACCTGTTGTCCATTTTTCGTTGGCTTGTTCTTGCCGCCGCTCTCACTGTTGGCGCCGCCTCGCCGACCTTCGCTCAGGGCGGCCCGCCTGCGATGCCGGTCAGCGTTGCCGAGCCCCTCGCCAAGCGCGTCACCCAGTGGGATGAATATTCCGGCCGCTTCGAACCGGTTGCCTCGGTCGAGGTTCGGGCGCGGGTTTCCGGCTTCATCGACAAGCTGCATTTCCGCGACGGTCAGCTCGTCAACGTCGGCGATCTGCTGTTCACCATCGACAAGCGGCCGTTCGAGATCGCCGTCGAAAGCGCGGCAGCAGAAGTCGCGCGCACCAAGGCGCAGGTCGAGCTCGCCGAAAACCAGGTCGAACGCAGTGCAACACTGATCAAGTCACGTACCATCACCGACCAGGAGCACGACCAGCGCAAGGCCAACCTCGATGTCGCACGCGCGCAGCAGAAGGCGGCCGAGTCAGGCCTCAAGTCGGCCGAACTCAATCTCGACTGGACCGACGTACGCGCGCCGCTGGCCGGCCGCATCTCCGACCGCAAGGTCGATGCCGGCAACCTGATCTCGGGTGGCCAGAGTGGCGCCACGCTGCTCGCCACCATCGTCAGCCTCGATCCGATCCGTTTCGTGTTCGATATCTCCGAAGCGGATTACATTCGCTACCAGCGCCTGTTCCTGTCCGGTTCGAGGCCGTCGGGGCGGGGCGATACCGTCATTCCCGTGCGCATTCGCCTCTCGGACGAGACCGATTGGGCACGCACCGGCAGGATCGACTTCGTCGACAACACGCTGGGCAGCCGCTCCGGTACCATTCGCGCCCGCGCCATTGTCGACAACAGGGACCAGCTTCTGACGCCCGGCATCTTCGGCCGGCTGCAGCTGTTCGGCGGCGAATACGACGCCCTGCTGATCCCCGATTCGGCGGTGATCTCCGACCAGGCGCGCAAGATTGTGTTCACGGTCGGGGCCGATAATGTCGTGCAGGGCAAGCCGGTGACGCTGGGACCGCTGGTCGACGGCCTGCGCGTCGTGCGCAGCGGGATTACCGCAACCGACAAGGTGGTGCTCGACGGACTGGCCAACCCGATGGTGAGGCCGGGCGTCAAGGTGGTGCCGCAGAAGGGCGAGATCGTCGCGAAGGCGAACTAGCCGATGATCCGCCTTTCGCACTTCTTCATCGACCGGCCGATCTTCGCCTCGGTCCTGTCCGTCATCATCGTGATCGTGGGCTTCATCGCCCAGCGCTCGCTGGCGGTCGCCGAATATCCCGAAATCGCCCCGCCCACGGTCAATGTCACGGCGACCTACCCCGGCGGCTCGGCCGAGGTCATCGCCGAGACTGTCGCCACGCCGCTCGAGCAGGAGATCAACGGCGTCGACGACATGCTTTACATCAGCTCGCAGTCGACCGGCGACGGGCGGCTGTCGATCAACGTCGTCTTCAAGCCCGGCGTCAATATCGACCAGGCCCAGGTGCTGGTGCAGAACCGGGTCGCCGTCGCCCAGCCGCGCCTGCCCGAGGACGTGCAGCGGCTCGGCATCGTGGTGCGAAAGGCCTCGCCCGACCTGATGATGGTCGTGCACATGATCTCGCCCGACGGCACGCGCGACCAGCAGTACATCTCCAACTACGCGACGCTCTACGTGAAGGACGTGCTGAGCCGCGTCGATGGCGTCGGCAACGTGCTCATCTTCGGCGCGCGCGACTATTCGATGCGTGTCTGGCTCGATCCGGCGCGCGTCGCCTCGCGCAACCTGACCGCCACCGAGGTCGTGCTGGCGCTGCGCGCCGCCAACCTGCAAGTCGCCGCCGGCGCCATCAACCAGGCACCCGCCGTCTCGCCCGGCGCCTTCACGCTGTCGGTGCAGACGCTGGGGCGCCTGAGCGCTCCCGAGCAGTTCGAGAACATCGTGATCCGCGCCGAGTCCGACGGCTCGGTGACCAGGCTGCGCGACGTCGCC
>JAUXWB010000084.1 GCA_030684475.1 Reyranella sp.
GATCGCCAGCAACGGTTCGAAGTCCTCCTCCGTCGCGTCGCGAAAGCGCCACTCGACCACGATGTCAGACCTTGGCGGCGATCTTCGCCACGCGCGGTCGCGCGATGGCGATCCAGTCCTGGGTGTCGAGTTCCATCGAGCGGTCGAGCCGGCCGGCGTTGAAGAACAGCGTCCCGTTCGCCAGCAGGTCTTCCTCGACGACGATGGCGAGGTCGGGGTTCAGCGCAAAGGGCGGCACCGAGCCCATGACGCAGCCCGTCAACTCCTGCGCCGTTTCGGGCGAGGCAAAGCCGCATTTGCGCGCCTCGAAGAGTGTCGCGACAGCGCCGAAGTCGAGCTTGCGGCTGCCCGGCAGGATGGCCAGCACGTGGCGCCGGCCGCCGCCACCGCCGCGCACGTCCAGCACCATGGCCTTGGCCGCCTGGTCGGGCCGGTTGCCGCGGATGACGCTGATCTCGGCGGACTTGCCCTCGGCCGCGTGCTCGATGACGCGGAACTTCGCCTTGGCGTCGCTCAGCAGCGCGACCAGCTCGTCGAAAACATCAGACGCCACGGACGACCTTCTCCGACAGGATTTTCAGCGCCTCTTCCAGGCTCGGCACCTGGCCGTCGGCCGGCGCGATATGGGCGTCGACGCTGCGGCGGTGGCTGCGCTCGATGGCCTCGGTCATCAGCGGATCGACGCCGGTCTCGCGCAGGGTCTGCGCCACCAGGCCCATCTCCTCCCAGCGCCGGTGGGCGTGCACGATATGCGTCTGCACCAGCATGCCGATGAAGCCGCGCAAGGTCATGTCGTCGGCATCGCCGAGGCAACCCAGCACTTCTTCCAGGATGCCCTGGCGTTGCGCCGTCACCAGCGCCTCGACGCCCAACGCCTCGATGCCTTTCACCAGCACGCTGCGCAGCATTTTGACCGACGAGGCACTGCCGGGCTTGGGGCCGAGCAGCGTGGCGACGAAGCCGTTGGCGTTCATCCAGGCGACCGCCGCTGCGGCGTCTTCGCCGGCCACCAGCATCGGCGCCTTGATGCCCTGCTTGAAGAAGCCGCCCATGACGGCGATGTCGACGTAGCGGCCGCCGGCCGTCTCGATCTCGGCGCGATCCTCGTCCGACATCTTGCCGGTGATGGTGCAGAGATCGAGGAAATGCGCACCCTTTTTCAGGAGCGGTGCGGCGGCCGCCGCGGCGTCGTGGGCAAACTCGCCCTGGACGGCGGAGATCACCAGGTCGGCTTCGCCCAGTGCCGCGGCGTAGGTGCCTTCGATCGCGACATCGAGCGACCGCGCCGTCTTGCCGAGCGCCGTGCCGCGCGCGTCCTTGTCGAGGGCGGTGTCGATGGCGATGACGCGGCGCGGGGCGTTGTCGCCCGGCTTCGGTGCGCCTTCATCGCGTGACGCGCGCCAACCGCCCTCGGCGCAAAGGCCGCGGGCGATGGCCGATCCCGCCTCGCCAAAACCGAGCAGCGCGATGACGCGCGGAGAAAAGGACATGTCTTTGTTCCGGATGTCAGGAGGCGGGGGCTTCGCCATCCTTGGTGCTGCGCGCTGCATGTGCATCGCGCGAACTGGCGATGCGCAGCTTCGGTCGCACGGCGGCGACCGCCTGGTTCGGCGTGCGCTCGGCAACCCCGGCGTAGAGCTGCTTGCCCGACTCGATCACGCTCACGCCGGCGAAGCGGCCGAGCCAGCGCTGGCCGAAGCGCTCGACCGCGGGCGCCATGCGCATGGCCAGCCGCGAGCGGGTCGGCGGCATGTAGAGGGCGCGCGTCTGGCGCAGCGGCGCGAACATGTTGGTGCGCATCAGCGCCGCGAGCTGGCCGGTCGAATAGGGGTGGCCATGATAGAACGGCGATCGTTCGATCTGCGACCAGAAGCCGGCGCGCGTCGGCGCCACCACGATCAGGCGGCCGCCATCGGCCATCACCCGCCAGATCTCGCGCAGCATCGGACGCACCTGCTCGGTGCATTCGACGCCATGGACCAGCAGCACGCGATCGACCGAGCGGTCGGGGAGCGGCAGATCCATCTCGTCGACCAGGGTCGTGAGATTGCGCCCCTCGCGCGGCCAGCGCGTGACGCCCTGCTGGGCCGGCATGAAGGCCAAGGTGCGCTGGGCTTCCTCGACGAACGGCCGCAAGAACGGCGTGGCGTAACCCAGGCCCAGGACGTTCTCGCCGCGAACGCTCGGCCACACTTCGCGCAGCCGGGCGCGCAGCAAGCGCGCCGTCATTTGGCCAAGCGTGCTGCCGTAGAATTCCTCAAGGTCGAGGACGTCGTTCCACATGCGCCGATCCTAGCAGAAATCGCACCCCTGGGACCATGGGGAGACCATGGCTTGCGCAAGCCAGCTCTGCTAGCGTCGCGCATCATGAGCACAACGCTAGACATCGTCCGAATCCCGGTACTGAGCGACAATTACGTGTGGTTGATGCGCGAGCCCCAGAGCGGGGCGGTCGCCGTCGTCGACCCGGCCGTGGCTGGGCCGATCCTCGCAGAGGCGGAAAAACGCCGCTGGAAGATCACCCATATCCTGAATACCCATCATCACGGTGATCACGTCGGCGGCAACCTCGAGATCAAGCAGGCGACCGGCTGCACCATCGTCGGCCCCCGGCGCGACCGGGCACGCATCCCCGGCATCGACATCGAGGTCGACGACGGCGACCGCTACCGCTTCGGCGAGGCCGAGGCGGAAGTCTTCTTCATCCCGGGTCATACCAGCGGCCACATCGCCTACGCCTTCCGCGACCAGCAGGCGCTGTTCTGCGGCGACACGATCTTTGCGCTGGGTTGCGGCAAGATGTTCGAGGGCACGCCGCAGCAGTTCTGGACGTCGCTCAGCCGCCTGCGGGCCCTGCCCGACGACATGCGGGTCTATTGCGCCCATGAATACACCCAGTCCAACGCCCGCTTCGCCGTGACCATCGAGACCGGCAACAAGGCGCTGCTGGCGCGCGCGGTGTCCATCGACGCGGCACGGGCCCGCGGTGAGGCGACGGTGCCGTCGCTGCTGGGCGAGGAGAAGGCCACCAATCCGTTCCTGCGTGTCGACGTGCCGGCCGTGCAGAAGGCGGTGGGCCTGCCGGGCGGCGATCCCGTGGCGGTGTTCGCCGAGGTCCGCCACCGCAAGGACGTGTTTCGATAAGCCTTTGAGCAATCATGGAACACCATCCGATGACGTTTAGGTGGCCTTCGATTCTCTGTAGCTCATCCAGAAACTGCGTACCGAGTCCACTTCGCTGCGCCTCGTACTCCCGGAACACGATCTCGATCTCGGCTTCGGCAGCAGCCTTGTAGATGACCTCGACGGCCATCGCCGCTATCTGGCGAGCAGGCCGTAGGCAAGCTCAAGCCGCTCCCGGGGGCTGAGCTGCTCCAGTTCGTCGAGGAGGGCTGCCATTTCGTCGGTGCTGGGCGGCTGCCAGATTGTTTCGATGAAATCGAACATGGGCCGGGTAACCGTGAGACGGAAGGTTTCGCCCTGTTCGTGGTTGCGTCCCTCTACCCGTCGCCAGCGTTCCGCCGTGTCGACGTCGAGGAAATGCAGTTGGACTAACCCAGGTCGCCGGGCTGGCCGGCCGTCAGGCGCCCCAGCAGGTCAGCCAGCGAGGCGATCTCCGGCCCGGTCCAGCGGTCGCGAAAGACCTCGGCGGCCATGCCCTCGAGCGTGGCCCGGGCGTTGGCGACGAGTTCCTGGCCCGCCCCGGTGAGGACGACGTAAGCCAGGCGGGCGTCGCGCGGGTCGGCCTCGCGGCTCACCATCCCCAGCTTCTCGAGCGGGGCAGCCATGCGCGTCACCGTCGAGGGGCTGACATGGAGCCGTTTCGCGAGGTCGATCCGGCTGAGCCGCGTCCGCGGTGCCCGCTCCAGATGCATCAGAAGCAGGGCTTCCTTGAGGGCGAGCCCGTGCAGGGAGCCCAGCCCGCCCGAGAAGCGCTCTTCAAGGCGGGCGTTGGCGCCGAGCAGGCGCAGAACGGCGGAAAAGGAAGGGTTGGTCATGGCGAGAATATAGGCCGATATGCTTCCATATGCAAGAAGTATGGAAATATATGGGCGGTGAATTTATTTGCAAGTTCAGCAGGTTTGGGTTAATATTTTAGATATGATGGGAGACGCTCGACGGAGAGATCCGTCGGGCATTATTTATGATCCGAAAATGGTCCACGATTGGTCCATTCCAGCGGCAATTCGTGGACACTCCATCGCGTGTCCACTCGGGTGTCCGTGTCCACTTCGGTTATGTCGGTGAATCAAGGGCTTGGCCGCGCTTTGGCGACACGGCAGTGGACACGAACACCGCGTTCAGGCGGGGCACGAAATGGTCCACTTTCTAACGTCGGACCAGGCAGAAGGCGACGCCGAGGGCCATGATCGCGGCCAGGGCGCCAAACAGCCAACCCTGCGCGATGTTGAGGAACAGCCAGGGAGCGGTGAGCGGTCCGATCGCGGCGCCGAAGTCGCGCCATGTCGAGTAGCTCGCCTGCGAGGCGAGGTAGTTGCCCTGGGCGCGTTGCATGACCATCACGGGAATCAGCGTGTTGAACAGTCCGCGCATCACCACGACGACGATGCTGCCGACCAGATCGGTGTGCAGGGCGATCAGGACGTAGCCCAGGACGAGCCCCGATCCGGTGAGCAACGCCACCGGGCGTACGCCGAAGCGGTCGCTCATCCAGCCGCCGATCGGCCCGCCGCCGGCATCGACCAGGCAGCGCAGCGACAGCACCAGGCAGGTCGCCACGATGGGCGCCACCGAGGTCACGGAATCGCGCAGCAGGAAAGCCAGCGCGAGCAGGAATACGCCGTCGCCGCTGAAGCCCAGCAGGAAACCCCAGATCTCCAGGCGTTGCGGCCGCGGCAGGCGGAAGCCGCGCTCGCGCGCCGGTTCGGCCGGCAGAACGGGCAGCAGCAGGGCGGCGACCAGGGCCAGCGTCGTCAGCGCGCCGAAGATCAGGAAGACGTCGCGCGGGCCGACCGACAGCACCAGCAGCGCGCCGCCGATGAACGCCAGGGCCTGGGCCACGCCGATCATGCCGCGGCTGGCGCCGACGCGCTTGCCGGCGTTGGCCCGGTCGGCGACGGCATAGGCGAGCGAGCCGAGATTGAGGGCTGCGAAGGAGAAGCCCCACAGCATGCGGGCGAGGATTTGCAGGATCTCGCCGCCGTCGAGGCCGTAGCAGGTGGTCGACACGATCGAGCCCAGGGCCGCCGCGATCATCAGATTGCGCGCGCCGACATGCTGGCCGATGGCGGCGACGCCTGAGTTGGCGAACAGGCGGACCCAGCGGTTGAGCGACAGCAGCACGCCCACCATGGCGAGGCTGATGCCGAATTGCTCGTGATAGAGCGGCAGCACCGCGTAGATCAGCGTGTCGCCCAGCAGGCCGATGCCGATGACCGCGGCCGACAGGGCGACCGTGCGGCCGGACGCCAGCGGTGGTGCGTTCACGGGGCTCGCAGCACCAGCGCCTCGTGGAGCGCCGCGGCACAGATGGCAGCACCTCGGCGTGCGCCGTGCAGCAGCATCGGCGTGCTGAGGAAGCCGTGCAGCATGCCGCCGAACTCCACGAGATCGGCCAGCGTGCCTTCCTGCTGCAGTCGCCAGGCGTAGGCGCGGCCCTCGTCGCGCAGGGGGTCGTAGCCGGCGGTGATCACCAGGGCCGGCGGCAGGCCAGCAAGCGAGGCGGCGCGCAGCGGCGACACGCGCCAGTCGCCGCGGCTCGCCTTGTCGGGCGTGTAGTGATCGAAGAACCATTCCATGGTCTCGGCGTTGAGGCCGAAGCCGTCGTAGAAGCGGCGGTAGGAGTCGGTTCGTGCCACCGCGTCGGTGACCGGATAGGCGAGGAGCTGCAGGCGAAGGCGGGGTCCATCGTGATCGCGCGCCCAGATCGCGATGGCGGCGGCGAGGTTGCCACCGGCGCTGTCGCCGCCGATGGCAAGGCGTGCGGCGTCGATGCCGACCGAGGCGCCATTGGCGGCGACCCACTGCAGGGCGGCCACGACGTCGTCGAAGGCGCCCGGGAAGCGGGCTTCCGGCGCCAGCCGATAGTCGACGGCGCAGACGGCGATCCCGGCGTCGAGGGCGAGCTGGGCACAGAGCACGTCGTGGCTTTCGAGGTTGCCGAACACCCAGCCGCCGCCGTGGGCGAACACCAGCGCCGGCAGCATCGCGTCAGCGGCCGCTGCGGTCGGTCGATAGAGCCGTATCGGCACGGCGCCGCCGGGTCCGGGAATCGTCCGGTCGGTCACCGTGACACCCGAGGGACGCGGACCCTGCGCCGGCGGGCGAAGGGAGAGATAGAGGTCGCGCGCCGCCTGCGGGCTCAAGCTGTTCCAGGCCGGGCGGTTGGCCGCAGCGGCGAGATCGAGCAGCCGCTGGGATTCCGGATCGAGCGCCATTCCACCAACTCCATGGGACAAAGAAACACCGCACTCTAGCAGCCTACGCCCCTGTTTCGTCACGAGGCGAATGGTAAGGTCGGTCATGACATTCGATCCGGATAACGGCGCAGCACCTGTAGCAGCGCCTTCCCTGTGGCGTCGGGCATGGGATCGCGTGCGCGCCTTCCGTCCCTCGATACCAAAGGGCACGACATCGGGCGGCCGCAGATCGGTGTGGGGATGGGCATGGCGCGCCGCCGTGGTGGTGGCGTTGCTCTACTATCCCGTGGGTGCGCTTGTGGTCGAAGACATCGACGACGATCCGCAGTTCGCACCGCGCAATGTGACGCCAGGCGAAAGCCGGGCGGTGGCCGTCGCCGCCGATCTGGTCGACCGGGAGGTCAATGTCCACACTTGGACGCCGATGCAACCTTTCTTCATGCCGGCCGGGCTGCTCGACAACATGCCGAACTTCCAGCGCGGCATTGCGGCGGCGCTCGGCCGCTTCAGCACCGAACTGATGGACCAGCTTGGCCGTACCCGCGGCTCGAGCCAGACCGACCGCGACCTCGAACAGGCACGCGGTTTCCTGAACGAGCAGCCCAACATCTGGATCTGGCAACCCAGCGTGTCGCTGATGCCGTCGGCCACATCGGCGCAGAAATACCGTGCCGGCCGAGAGAAGCTGCTGGCCTACAACAAGCGGCTCGCCGCCGGGCAGGCGGTGTTCGAACGCCGCGCCGACAATCTGCAGGCGCTGCTCGAACGCATCGCCAATGACACCGGTTCGGACTCCGCCGTCATCGACCAGCACATCATCGAGAAGGCCGGCGACCTGTTCGATGCGAGGTGCGACGACATCTTCTACTTCAACAAGGGCCGGCTCTACGCCAACTACCTTCTGTTGCGCGAACTGGGCATCGACTTCGAGAACATCATCCGGGAAAAGGGGCTGACCAATGCCTGGAACGGCACGGTGGAGACGTTCCGCCTGGCCGCCGAACTCCAGCCTTGGGTCGTCTGGAACGGCTACCCCGACGGGCTGCTGATTCCCAACCACCTTCTCGCGCAGGGCTTCTATCTGCTGCGGGCGCGCACCCAGTTGCGCGAAATCAGCAACATCCTGCTGAAGTAGGCCGCCGCGGTGGAAATTTATCTTCCCATTGCTGAACAGTCGATGAACGTCTTCGTGCTGCTCGGCCTGGGCGCGGCAGCCGGCCTGCTCGCCGGCATGTTCGGGGTCGGCGGCGGGTTCCTGGCCACGCCGCTCCTGATCTTCGTCGGCATTCCCCCGGCGGTTGCGGTCGCCAGCCAGGCCAACCAGGTGATCGCCAACTCGGTGTCGTCGCTGCAGGTCCATTGGCGGCGCGGCAACGTCGACCTGCGCATGGGGTTGGTGCTGCTGCTGGGCGGCATGGTCGGCTCGTCGGCCGGCGTCTGGCTGTTCACCTACCTCAAGCGCATCGGCCAGATCGATTTTGTCATCGCCGTTCTCTACGTCGTCATGCTGTCGACGATCGGCCTGCTTATGCTGACGGAAAGCCTGAGCACCTACGTGAAGCGCCGGCGCAATCCCGAATCGCCGCGCGGTAAGCTTCATACGCACTACCTGGTGCACCGCCTGCCGCTCAAGCTCAGGTTCTACAAATCGAAGCTCTACATCAGCGCGCTGTTGCCGGTGGGTCTCGGCTTCCTGATCGGCATCCTGTCGGCGATCCTGGGCGTCGGTGGCGGCTTCGTGCTGGTGCCGGCCATGATCTACCTGCTCGGCATGCCGACGTCCGTGGTGATCGGCACCTCGAATTTCCAGATCCTGTTCGTGGCGGCCAACGTCACCTTTCTCCAGGCCACGACCAACGGCACGGTCGACGTCGTGCTGGCGTTGCTCCTGATCCTGGGCGGCGTGGTGGGCGCGCCGATCGGCTCGCGGCTGGCGGCAAAATTGCCGGGGGTGGCGTTGCGCGGCCTGATGTCGGTTCTGATCCTGGCAGTTGCGGCCGAGCTGCTGATCGAACTCCTGCGCACGCCAAGTTCGCTTTTCTCGCTGGGTCCCCGCGAGGTGGCGCCATGAGACGCCTGCTGGTGGTGCTCGCGGCAGGCCTTGCCTGGGCGAGCAGTGCGCACGCCCAGGGTCCCCGTGTCGAACCGCCGTCGACCGTTCTGCCACCGTCGGTTCCCATCGAGTCGACGACGCCCGATCTGATCGTCGATCTGTCGCGGGCGCGGGTGTCGATCACGTCGGCGTTCCAGGGCGAGAGCATCCTGATGTTCGGCATGTTCGACCCGCCCGGTGAAGTGGTCGTGGTCGTGGTCGGACCGGAGGCGCGCGAGACGGTGCTGCGCAAGCAGCGCTTCCTCGGCCTGTGGCTCAACACCGGCCGTCAGTCGTTCGACCACGTTCCCGCCTACTACGCCATTGCCGCCAGCCAGCCACTGCAGCGACTGCTCGCCCGCGGCGCAGGCGGCGAGATTCTGTCACTGGAAGACCGGATGTCGACCGTCAAACCGGTGGGCCTGCGGGCGGCGACCGAGTTGGCCCAGTTCCGCCGCGGTCTGGTCGAGGTGAAGCGCCGGGAGGGCCTTTTCCCGGCCGCTATCGGCCAGGTCACGGTGCAGGCTGGCCGGCTGTTTCGCGTCGATTTGCCGTTTCCATCCCGTTTGCCCGAGGGCGTCTACGAGGTGAAAGCCTACCTGTTGCGCGAGGGCAAGATCGTCGCTGCGGTATCGCGGCCGCTGCCGGTCGGCAAGGTCGGCTTCAGCGCCCAGTTGGCGGGGTGGGCGAGCCACGACGGTGCCCTCTACGGCCTGGGCGCAATCGTCATGGCACTGTTCGCCGGCTGGCTGGGCGGCGCGATCATGCGGCGTCTGTAGCAGAGGAGAGCCGATCATGAGCATGAGCGAGCAACCCGGCCGGGTCGACGAGCGTGTTTTCCTGGTCGTCGTCGACGAGAGTCCGGAAATGCGCAATGCACTGCGATATGCCTGCCGCCGGGCCAAACGGACCGGCGGTCGCGTGGCGATGCTCTATGTCATGGATCCGCCCGAAGGCCAGCAGTGGGGAGCGGTCGTCGACCTGATGCGCCAAGAAGCCCGCCAGCAGGCGGAGGATGTGGTTGCGCGGTATGCCGATGCGGCTGCCACTCTGACCGGCCAGCCGCCGACGATCCATATCCGCGAGGGCAAGAGCCGGGACGAGCTGCTCAAGCTCGTGACCGAAGATCGATCGATCTCGGTTCTGGTGCTGGGCAGCGCCTCGAGCGGCGAGGGGCCTGGCCCCCTGGTCACGGCGCTGACCGGTAAGCTCGGGGGCCAGCTCCGAATTCCCCTGACCATCGTACCGGGCGCTCTCACCGAGGCCGAGATCGACGCAATCTCATAGACCGTGCGCGCATTCTCCGCGGCGTTCTGTCAAGCATCTCTCCGGAATGAGCTTTTGCTCTTGAGAACTCTGGCAGGCACTAATCCCTGAAGAGTCGTCTATCTTATTGATATATTGTAGTAATATTTATATTATCCATAATAATAATACAGGTGCTCTCAAGAATCGACTTGATCGACTGGACGCAGGTTCCTACGTCCGGGGTACCGATTGGGGACGGAGACGTCCCGTTCCCAGCCTGAGCGATGCCGAGCGGCCCTGCCGCGAAGTGTTCGATGAAGGAGACTAGGTTTGTTTATCCAGACCGAGCAGACGCCTAATCCTTCGACCCTGAAATTCCTCCCCGGCCGCGTGGTCATGGAGAAGGGCACGATGGATTTTGCGAGCGTCGATACCGCCCAGCCCTCACCCCTGGCCAAAAGGCTGTTTGCGATCGAGGGCGTCGAGCGGGTGTTCTTCGGCTCCGACTTCGTGACCGTCACGAAGGCGACGAGTCAGGATTGGCAGATCCTCAAGCCATCCATCCTGGGCGGCATTATGGAACATTACACGTCGGGCGATCCGGTCGTGGCTGATAGCGCCGATACGGGCGCGGCCGCGGCGGAAGACGACGAGATCGTTGCCCAGATCAAGGAGTTGCTCGATACGCGCGTCCGTCCAGCGGTTGCCCAGGATGGCGGTGATATCGTGTTTCAGGACTTCCGAGACGGCGTGGTCTATCTCCACATGCAGGGGGCGTGCTCCGGCTGCCCCAGCTCGACCGCCACGCTCAAGATGGGAATCGAGAATCTTCTGAAGCACTACGTGCCAGAAGTGGTGGAAGTCCAGGCGGCCCAGTAGGGCCGCCTTTCGCTCAAGCGTACAGCGTCAGTACTCGTCGCGATCCGTGGGGGATCGTGGCTGGGGGGTCGTTCGTTCGAGCCAACGAAACGAAGAGTGTGGAATGAAGCTGTTAATCTGGCCCGCGGTCGATCGCGGGCGACGTTATGCATTTCCGGCGGCGTGGGCCGCCATGGTTGCCGCGGGCGTGGGCTTGAGCGAACCGCTACCGACAATCGATGTCGCTCCGTATCTGTCTTTTGCGGCGATCGGGACGGCGAGCGCGACATCGCCCGAACAGCCGAGGTTTGTCACCATGGACGCTCAGCCCGCCGCTTTGACGTTCGTGCGCCACGACGTGAACGAGACCGACGACTGGCCTTATCCCGCCGCCCGCGAGACTACCCTTGGGCACGGACGCTTCGCAGCCCCCGGCAACGCCGTGCGCCGGCAGGTCAGGTTGCGGCCGATCAGCCCGCGCACCGCCGACGAGCTTGCCGGCTTTTTCCGCGACGTCTCCTACACCCTGACCGACGTCCGCTTGGGTGAAGCCGTTCCGCCGATCAAGGTCGATCGCGTCCCGGGTGATCTCAACACCAAGGACGGCAACGAGCGCAAGGTGCTGTTCATCACCGCCATTCTGCCGGTGGTGCTCGAGGTCAATCACCGCGTGCTCGCCGATCGCGAGCAGCTCCTCTATCTGCGCGACAAGATCGCCGCGACGCCGACGCGCGTCACGTTGACCGAGCGCATCTGGCTCGAGGATCTCGCCGATCGTTACAATACGGAGATCGAGAAGATCGACGAACTGGTGCGCCGGGTCGACATCGTGCCACCTTCGATGGCGATTGCCCAAGGTGGCGCCGAATCGGGCTGGGGCACCTCGTTCGCCGCGCGCAAGGGCAACGCCCTGTTCGGGCAGATCCAGTCGGTGGGGCGTCACAGCGTTTCCGTTCCCTGGAAGCCCGGCGCCGGCATGCCGCAGCCCTTCACGGACGTGGGCGAGGCGACCGATGCCTACATCACCAATCTCAACACCCATCCCGCCTATGCCGTCTTCCGCGCTGAGCGTGCGGCTATGCGCGCGCGAGGCGAGCATCCCGAGGGCTATCGCCTGATCGGCACATTGCTGCGCTATTCCGAGCGCGGCCAGGGTTACGTGCAGTTCGTGCGCCAGATCATGCGCGAGAACGAGCTCGGCGATTTCGACAAGGCGCGGCTCTCGAGCTTCTGAGCTACATCATCGGGCGTGGCAGATCGGCGTCGCAGACCAGCGGATAGAGTCTGGCGTCGAAGAGCTGATAGTGCCACCACTCGTTTCGATAGAAATCCCAGCCGGCGGCGGTCATCAGGCCCATCAGCAGCAGACGGTTGCGCTGGGCTTCGGCGGAAATGTCGGTCCGGCCGTGATGCGACAACGGCGTAAAGGCGTCGAATGCAGTGCCCATATCGAGCTCCCGGCCGCCGTCGAGCAGGCTGAGGTCGACCGCGACGCCGCGCGAATGGGGCGAGCCACGGCGCGGGTCGGCGAGAAATTCAGGATCGGGATTGACGTTCCACAGTGCCCACTGCGCCTCGACCGGCCGCAGTGCATCGAAGATTCGCAGCCGCAGACCAAGCGGCCGGGCAAGCGCCGTGGCCGCGGCGAGCTTTTCCGCCGCTTCGCGATGCAGCCAGCATTCGGCATTCCGGTAGACCGGTCGTCCCGTTAGATTGGCCTCCGTCGCATAGGCCAGCGTCACGTCGACATCGAAGTCGGGTGGGGCGATCGCAATCAGATCGAGTTTCATGAGCCAAGAATGCCCAGCCCCCCGAGCGAGCGCCAGAGGCCGGCGGCTCGAACGATCATGAACCTGGTGCTCGCCCTCGATTGTGCGGTCAGCGGCCTTGGTGTGGCGGTGGTGCGTGATGGTGCATGCCTGACGTCACTGCGCGAGGAGGGGCGCGATCAGGCGGCCCGGCTCCTGCCGGCGGTGGAATCGGTGCTTCGCGATGCCGGAGTCGGACGGTGCGAACTGTCGTTGATCGCCGTAACCATCGGCCCGGGAAGTTTCACAGGCGTGCGGGTGGGCCTTGCCGCGTCGCGCGGTCTCGCTGTCGGACTTGGCGTGCCACTCGCCGGTTTTTCCACGACATCGGTCTTGATGACCCAGGCCGCGACGCCCGGCCGCCTCGTCGTTGCCGCCGTCGACAGCCGGCTCGGCGACTGGTTCTGCGCAATCGGCGGGGAGGCGGGGGGGCCCTTCGCCGCCACGGCGACAGAACTGGTCGATCGTCTGCGCGACAGGTCCTGTATCGTCGTCGGGGCCGACATCGGCCCGCTTGTCGAGCAACTGGTGGCGGCCGGCGTCGATGCCGAGGCAGAAGTGGCGCATGTCGATCCCGTCGTGATCGCACGCTTGGCGCTTGCTTCCGGTATCGAAGCCTGGCGCGCGCTGAACGCGCGCGAGGGGCTGCCGAGGCCGTTGTATCTGCGCGGCGTCAGCGTCACCTTGCCGGATGGCGTGCGCCGCACCGTCGACTGAATGACCGACACGCCCGTCCTGCGTCCTCTGGGCGCCCTAGATCTCGATCGGGCGGCCGCACTGCATTGCGAATCTTTTGTGCCCTTTGGCGAGCGCGGCTGGACGCGACAGGACATGGCGGAATTGCTCGGATCTCCGGGCGTCGTGGGCCTGTTGCTTCAGATCGGCGACACAGACGTCGGCATGGTCATTTGCCGGGTGCTGGCCGATGAGTCCGAGATCATCACCCTTGCGGTTCGGCCGGTCCATCGGCGTCGTGGCGCCGGCCGACGCCTGCTGGCGGTTGCTGCCGACCATGTTCGGGCGATGGGTGCCCGGACGCTGTTCCTCGAGGTCGCTGCCGACAATCCTGCGGCGCGGGCCCTCTATGAATCGGCCGGCTTTCGCGTCTCTGGCAGCCGACCCGCCTATTTCAAGCGCGGCGACCGTCCACCGGCGGACGCATTTGTCATGGTTCTCGATCTGGATTGATCAGGCCCGGCGAATTGTCACGATATGGGTGTCGCCAAGGGCCTCGATCCCCAAAATGGTGTGGCCCTCGTCGCGGGCAGCGCGGGGAACGTTCCGGAGCGGCTCCTCGCCCCGCAGCCGGACGCTCAGGATCTCGCCAGAACGCATCCGTTCGAGCTTGAGCTTGGTCCGGACGAAGGTCATCGGGCAGACCTCGGCAGTAATGTCGATGTCATGGTCAGGTTGTATGGCATTTGGCTGTGTGGACATGTCCCCAACTATACCCCGAACGCCAGCCGGTGTAGGGTATTGCTGCATGCCTGAACGTAAAGCCAAGCTCGAACTCCTTTGCGTTGAACGCGGTCTCAAAATGACCGACCAGCGCCGCGTCATTGCGCGCGTCCTCTCCGATTCGTCAGATCATCCGGATGTCGAGGCGGTCCACCGCCGCGCGACCGCGATCGACCCGAACATTTCCATTGCGACCGTCTACCGCACGGTTCGGTTGTTCGAGGAAGCGGGCATTCTTGCCAAGCACGATTTCGGCGATGGCCGGGCGCGCTACGAGGAGACGCCTGACGAGCACCATGACCATCTGATCGATATCCAGACCGGCAAGGTTGTCGAATTCCACAACGGCGAGATCGAGGAGCTGCAGCGCAAGATCGCGGAAAAGGCCGGCTACCGGCTGGTCGGTCATCGACTCGAATTGTATGGCGTGCCTTTGGGCAGCAAGACCGAGCGTCAAAAATGAGTGGACGGAACCATTGCCACCCCGATAATGGGCGAATGATTGGGGCGGCTCCCTGCGGATGAAGCATGCGCATCGACCGCGTTGACAGCGAAGCCGAACTTCTTGGGACTCCCACTTCGAGTGCGGAGATCGTCAAAGTCGTTGCCGGCGATTTCGAAGTCCGACTGGCCGAAACCGCCGCCGAGATCGATGCGGCACAGGCCCTTCGCTATCGGGTGTTCTATGATGAGATGCAGGCGAGGCCGTCGCCCGAGGCGGCGCGACTGCGGCGCGACTTCGACGATTTCGACACTGTCTGTGACCATCTGGTCGTGCTCGATCGCCGCCGCGGCGAGGGCCCTGGCGGCATCGTCGGCACCTACCGCCTGATCCGCCAGCCGGCCGCGGCAAAGATCGGCCGCTTCTACTCGGCTGCCGAATATGACATCGCGCCGATGATCAACTATCCGGGTGAGATTCTGGAAACCGGACGTTCTTGCATCGAAAAGGACGCGCGCAACACCGCGACCATGCAGATGCTGTGGCGCGGCATCGCGCTTTATGCGTTCCACTACAACATTCAGGTGATGTTCGGTTGCGCCAGCCTGCCGGGAACGGATCCGGCCCAGCACACGCTGCCGCTCAGCTATCTCTACCACCATCATCTCGCGCCGCCGGAGATTCGGGTGCGCGCGCTGGCGAGCCGCTACGTCAAGATGGATACGCTGGCGCCGGGCACCTACGACGAGCGCAAGGCAATGGCGCGCGTGCCGCCGCTCATCAAGGGCTACTTGCGACTGGGCGCCTTCGTCGGCGACGGTGCGGTGATCGATCCCGAGTTCAACACCACCGACGTCTTCGTCATCGTCAAGACCGAACTGGTGACGGAAAAGTACATCCGGCACTACGAACGCGGAATTCGTGACCAGAACGATTGACGCGCCTGCAGCGACAATGTGGATCGGGTCTCCCCTGCGCGGCGCGTTTCGGCTGCTGAGCTACCTGCTGCTTACACTGGCGCTGCTGCCCATCCATCTGCTGGCACAGGCGCTGCGGATAACGCCGGTCGTGCGCTGGCTGCCGGTCATCTACCACCGCATGGTCTGCGTCATCCTGGGTATCCGCGTGCGGGTCCACGGCGAACGCTCGACCGTGACGCCCACGCTCTATGTCTGCAACCACGTGTCCTATCTCGACATCGAACTTCTGGGCGGGCTGGTGCCGGGCAGCTTCGTCGCCAAGGCCGAGGTCGCGACCTGGCCGTTCTTCAGCACGCTCGCCAAGGCGCAGGGCACCATCTTCGTCGACCGGCGCTCGAGCAAGGCCAGCACCAGCCGCGACGAGATGCTGAAGCGCCTCAATACCGGCGATAACCTCATGCTGTTTCCCGAAGGCACCAGCAGCGACGGCACCCGCGTCCTGCCGTTTCGAAGCGCCCTGTTCGCCGTGGCTCAACTGCGCCGCGACGACAAGCCGATTACCGTGCAGCCGGTGGCGATTTCCTACACGCGTCTCGACGGCATTCCGCTCGGCCGCTACTGGCGGCCGCTGTTCGCCTGGTTCGGTGACCTCGATCTGGTGCCGCATCTTTGGCAGATGGTCTGCCTGGGCGAGACCGAGGCGGTTGTGACGTTCTTCCCGACCATCGACATCGACCGTCTTGGCGACCGCAAGAAACTTGCCGAATATTGCTTCCGGCAGGTGTCGTTTGGCGTGCAATCGGCGAATTCCGGCCGCACCGAGCTGCTGCCGCCGCCGGTGAGCGCCGCCTAGCGGCCCTCGACCCTGACCGTGCCCGATGTTAAGAACTGCTTGTTCCAGCAACGGAGACAGATGAAAGACGTCCGCACCGGCACTCAGAGCCAGTGGCAGCGTAAGCGCGTGTTCATTCGCACTTACGGGTGCCAGATGAACGTCTACGATTCGGACCGCATGGCCGATGTCCTGCGGCCGCTCGGTTATGCCCTGTCGGAAAATCCCGAGCAGGCCGACCTCGTCGTCCTCAATACCTGCCACATCCGCGAAAAGGCCTCGGAAAAGGTCTATTCCGAACTCGGCCGGCTGCGCGACCTCAAGGCCGAGCGCCGCCGCGGCGGGTCCGACCTGGTCATCGCCGTGGCGGGTTGCGTGGCGCAGGCCGAGGGCGAGGAGATCATCCAGCGCCAGCCCGCGGTCGATATCGTCGTCGGCCCGCAGGCCTATCATCGTCTGCCCGAGCTGCTGGCGCGGGCCGCGCGCGCGACCGACGCACGGCGCGCCGATGGCCGGCGCCGGCCCGGCGCCGGCGTGCTCGACACCGAATTTCCCGCCGAGAGCAAATTCGACCACCTGCCGGCGCCATCCGACGTGCGGGCGGGCTCGGCCTTCGTTTCCATCCAGGAGGGCTGCGACAAGTTCTGCACCTTCTGCGTCGTGCCCTACACGCGGGGCGCGGAATATTCGCGGCCGGCCACGTCGGTCCTGCAGGAGGCCCGTGCCTTGGTGGCGGCGGGAGCGATCGAGATCACGCTGCTCGGCCAGAACGTCAATGCCTATCACGGCGAGGCGCCCGGCAGCTCGAACGTGGGCCTGGGTGCCGGCTCGACCTGGACGCTGGCGCGCCTGATCCGCGCGCTCGCCGAGATCGATGGCCTGGCGCGGATCAGGTACACCACCTCCCATCCGCGCGACATGTTCGACGACCTCGTCGCCGCGCACGGCGACGTGCCGCAACTCATGCCCTACCTGCACCTGCCGGTGCAGTCGGGGTCGGATCGTGTCCTCGAGGCCATGAACCGCGGCCATGGCCGAAACCATTTCCGTCGGCTGGTCGATCGTCTGCGCGACATCCGCCCGGATATCGCCCTGTCGTCCGACTTCATCGTCGGGTTTCCGGGAGAGAGCGACGTCGACTTCGACGACACGATGCGACTGGTCGAGGAGGTCGGCTTCGCGTCGGCCTTCTCCTTCAAGTACAGCCGTCGACCCGGGACTCCGGGAGCGGCGCTGGACGGTCAGGTTGCCGAAAGCATCAAGACGGCGCGTCTCGCCGCGCTGCAATCGCTGCTCGGGCGTCAGCAGCGTGACTTCAATACCTCCAAGGTCGGGGCCACCGTGCCGGTGCTGTTTGCCGGGGCGGGCCGCAAGCCGGGCCAGATGCTGGGCAAGAGCCCGTGGCTGCAGTCCGTCTTCGTGGAAGGGAATGCCGACATGATCGGACGCCTTGCGACCGTGCGGCTGCTGGCCGCCCATCCCCTCAGCCTGGCGGGCGAAATCGCGACGGATGGGCTGCCGGCCCGGGCGGGCGGGCCATTCGGGGTCGCCGCATGAGCACGGTGCCGGTGGGCGCCGGCGTCCGCGCCGCCGACGTGCGTCGCATGACGTTCGATGACAACACGCTGGTGGCGGCACTCTACGGCAACCACGATCGGCACCTGGTGCGCATCGAGCAGCTTGCGAACGTCCAGCTGAGCGCGCGCGGCAACCAGCTTGCGATTGCCGGCACGCCGGACGATGCGACGATCGTGCACAAGGCCCTGGGCGCGCTCTACGAGCGGTTGAAGCGCGGCCTGTCGATCGAGATGGCCGACATCGATGCCGCCGTCCGCTTTGCGCGGACGGGCGCCGAGCGCGGCGACGAGGACGGAATCCGTACGCGCCGCCGCATCGTGCAGGCGCGCTCGCCCGGGCAACGCGACTATCTGGCGGCGCTGCGCGAGCGCGACATGGTGTTCGTACTGGGCCCGGCCGGCAGCGGCAAGACCTACCTTGCGGTCGCCATGGGTGTCTCGCTGCTGCTCGCCGGCAAGGTCGAGCGCATCGTGCTGTCGCGGCCGGCGGTCGAGGCCGGCGAGCGGCTGGGCTTTCTGCCCGGCGACATGAAGGAAAAGATCGATCCCTACCTGCGGCCGCTCTACGACGCCTTGCACGACATGATGCCGGCCGAGCTGATCGCCAGCCGCATGGAGTCGGGCGAGATCGAGATCGCGCCGCTCGCCTTCATGCGCGGCCGCACGCTTGCCCATTGCTTCGTCATCCTCGACGAGGCGCAGAACACTACGCCGATGCAGATGCGCATGTTCCTGACGCGGCTGGGCGAGGGCTCGCGCATGGTGATCACCGGCGATCCCAGCCAGACCGACCTGCCGGGTGGCCAGAAGTCGGGGCTGAACGACGCGGTCGACACTTTGAGCGATGTCGATGGCGTGCGCTTCGTGCGGCTGACCTCCAAGGACGTCGTCCGCCATGATCTCGTGACCCGCATCGTCGAGGCCTATGACGCGCGCGACAAGAAGACCAAGGGCTAAGCCCTCGGTCGCCTGCACGGTCGTCGTCCTCGATGCGGGATGGGCCAGGGCGCTGCCCGATGCCGCGAAACTGGCAAGGCGTGCGGCGCGTGCGGCGTTCGCCGGGGCGAGACGCGGCGGTCGCCGCTCGCTCAACGTCGCGCTGGCCGACGACAAGGGCGTGCGTCTGCTGAACGCGCGCGACCGCAACAAGGACAAGCCGACCAACGTTCTGTCCTACCCGTCGGGCGAGCGCGACTTCCTGGGTGACATCGTGCTGGCACGCCAGACCGTATGGCGTGAGGCGCGCGCCCAGAAAAAGACGCCGGCCGACCATCTCACGCATCTGGTGGTCCATGGAACGTTGCACCTGCTGGGCTACGACCATGAGACCAGCGATGCCGACGCCGAGCGCATGGAAGCGCTCGAGCGCCGCATCGTCGCCCGGCTCGGCATCGCCGATCCCTACGAGGCGCGCTAGGGTCTTCTCGGTGGCGTCAGGGCTCGGTCGAACGGAAAGGATGCTCGTCAGCCAGTTTCCTGGTCAGTGCCCGCAGCCATGGTGTCCGCGCCGCCGTGTCGACGCCGAGGCCGCGTGCGAGGCGCTCGGCGACGAACGCGGTCACGTCCGCCTGTGTGAGGCGTCCGAACAGCAGATAAGGCTCTTTCCCAGCCATCGTGGAGTCGATTGCGACAAGCGCGTTCGTCATCTGCGCCATGCAGTCGTCGATCCAGGGCTGATGCAATTTCTCCGGCGGACAATGGTTGCGGTGGTAGGCAGCCTGAAGTCCCTTGTCGCAGGCGCCCATCATGATCGCAGCGACCTTCAGGACAGCGCGCCGGTCGGGACCCGTGGCCGGTGTCAGGGCGCGGTCGTGACCATGAGCCTCATCGAGATGGTCGATGATGGCGCCACTGTCGACCAGCGTCTCGCCGCTGTCGAGCACCAGTGCGGGAATGCGGCCGAGGGGATTGCTGGCCCGTACCTCGGTCCGATTCGCAAAGCCGGAAAGCGGCCGCTGCTCGAAGGCCATGCCATAGGCTTCGAGCGTGACGGCGACGCGGCGCGTGTACGGCGAACGGTTCACCCCGATCAACAGCATCGCGTTTCCGATCTTCGAGTGGGTGCCTAGAGCATTTCGAGCGGCTGTTTGCCCCTGGGGGGCGGGAAGGCGCGATCGAGTTCGGCCAGGATCTGCGGCGAGAGGCTGAGCTCGAGCGCGCCAAGATTTTCCTTCACGCGTTCGCGGCTCGCCGACTTGGGAATGGTGACGACGCCGGGCTGGGCGAGCAGCCAGGCGAGCGCGAGCTGGGCCGGCGTGCAGCCGATCCCCTGGGCAAGACTCTTGAGCGCGGGCTTGCGCAGCAGCGCCCCCTGGTCCAGCGGCGAGTAGGCCATCAGGGGGATCGAGCGTTTGCGCATCCACGGCAGCAGGTCGAATTCCGGGCCGCGGCGCGAGAGGCAGTAGAGCACCTGGTTGCTGGCATTGAGGCCCTTGTCGAGGCCGGCGGCGTCCTCCATGTCGCCGAGGTCGAAGTTGCTGACGCCGAAATCGCCGATCTTTCCCGCCTCGCGCAGGCGATGGAACGCCTCGAAGGTTTCCTCGATCCGTGCCCCGCCCCGCCAGTGCAGCAGATAGAGATCGATCCGCTCGATCCGCATGCGCTTAAGGCTGCGTTCGCACGCCGCGATCGCGCCGGCGCGGGAGGCATTGTGCGGATAGACCTTGCTCACGATGAAGGGCCGCCCGCTGCGACCGGCGATCGCCTCGCCCACGATCTCCTCGGCGCCGCCGTCGCCGTACATTTCGGCCGTGTCGACCATCGGATAGCCGAGGTCGAGCCCGTATTTCAGCGCATCCAGTTCCTCGGCCCGCCGTCGCGGGCTTTCGCCCATCCGCCAAGTGCCGAGGCCGAAGGCCGGCATCGCCGCGCCGGAGGGTAATTTGCAGGAACGCATCAGGAACTTCCGCGATTGCAACGCCGGGCCGATAGCCTATCTTAGGAACCATGCCCGATTCCACATCGCACAGTACACGGCCGGGCGGGATCGGCCCGGCTTTGACCAGCGAACCCCTTGAGGAACCGGCGCCTTCGCCGGTTCCCGAAGCTCCGTCCACGGGCGGACTACTGCGCGCCATTCTGCGCCGCCTGCGCCGCCGCGAGAAGAACGAGGCGGTCCGCGAGGCCATCGAGGAGCTGATCGAGGAGACGCCCGAGAGCGACACGCCGATCAGCGAGGACCAGCGGGTCCTTCTCGCCAACATCCTGAAGCTGCGCGACAAGACGGTGGCCGACGTCATGGTGCCGCGAGTCGACATCGTCGCCATCGCCGCCGACACGCCTCTCGACGAGGTCGTGCGGGTGATCCAGACCGAGGCCCACTCGCGCTATCCGGTCTATCGCGAGGCGCTCGACGACGTGATCGGCATGATCCACATCAAGGACGTGCTGGCCTATTGGGGCACGGCAAAGAAATTCAATCTTCGCGATATCCTGCGCCGGGTCGTCTTCGTGGCGCCGACGTTGCCGGTGCTCGACATGCTGCTCGACATGCGCCGCTCGCGCACGCACATGGCGCTGGTGGTCGATGAGTTCGGCGGTACCGATGGCCTGCTCACGATCGAGGATCTGGTCGAGGAGATCGTGGGCGAGATCGAGGACGAGCACGACGTCGCCCAGACGCCGACAGTCGCCCGCCGCGTCGACGGCACCATCGACGTCAATGGCCGCACATCCGTCGAGCTTCTCGAGCAGGAGATCGGCCGCGTGCTGTCGGAGGATGAACGGCGCGAGATCGACACCGTGGGCGGCCTGATCTTCTCCCTGCTCGGCCGCATCCCCGAGCGTGGCGAAGTGATCCGCCATCCCTCCGGCGTGGAGTTCGAAGTGCTCGATGTCGATCCGCGGCGCATCCGTCGTCTGCGCGTGCGGCAACCGACATCGTCCCGGTCTGCCGCCTGATCGCCGCGCGCCTGCGATGAAGCTGCGGGGATGGCGTGCCGGCGGCGCGGCTTTTCTGGCCGGTGCGCTCGCGGCCTTGGCGATGCCGCCGCTCTATTGGCTGCCGCTGGCCGTCGTCGGCATGGTCGTCTTCGTCTGGCTCTGGGAGACGGCCTCCGGGCCGCGAAGCGCGTTGCTGCGGGGCTGGGCCTGGGGCATCGGTCATTTCGCCGTCGGCTCCTACTGGATCCTCGAGGCCTTCTCCGTTCCACCCGCCGACTACGAGCTGCTGGGGCCTCCGATCGTGGCCGGTCTCTCCGTGGTCCTGGGCTTTTTTCCGGGCCTGGCGGCCGGCGGGGCGCGATGGGCTGCCTTGCGATGGCCTGCTCTGGCCGGGCGCTATCGCCGTCTTGTTCTGCTGGCGATCGCCTGGACGGCGGCCGAGTGGCTGCGCGGCCACGTCTTCACCGGCTATCCGTGGAATCCGCTGGGCCATGTCTGGGCTTTCGCCCCGCCGTTGCTGCAAGGGGCGGCGCTGTTCGGCGTGTACGGCCTCGGCGCCTTCACCTTTCTCGCCTTGGCGGCGCCCACGGCGGGATGGCGGGCATCGGTCGCGGCCCTGGTCGCGATCGGCCTTGCCGGCGCCGCCGGGCAGGCCATCCTGACGCCGGCGGGCGAGGGTGGGCCGATGGTGCGCATCGTGCAACCCAATATCCCGCAGTCGGAGAAATGGCGGCCGGATACGAGAGCGCGGCACCTTGCCAAACTCGTCGAGATGAGCCGACGCAACGGCTTCGACAGTCTCGCCGCCGTTGTCTGGCCCGAAACTGCGCCACCCTTCATCATCGAGCCGGGATCCCCCGCGCTGGAGGTCATGGCCACGGCGGTGCCGCCCGGCGGCTATCTTCTGACTGGCGCCGCGCGCGGCACGGGCCAGCGTCAGGACGGCGTGTGGAATTCGCTGCTCGTCATCGATGGTGCCGGCGCCGTCGTCGCGCACTATGACAAGGTCCATCTGGTGCCCCTGGGCGAGTACATTCCTTTTCGTCGCCAACTCGCGCCGGTGTCCGGCTTCATCGGTCGCGGCTCGTTCGAAGAGGGCGAGCAGCGCATGACCCTCGGGTTTCCGAACCTGCCGTCCTTCTCGCCGGTGATCTGCTACGAGGTGATCTTTCCGGCGGCGGTGACCGGCCCCGGCGAGCGGCCGCGCTGGCTTCTGAACGTGACCAACGACGCCTGGTTCGGCCTTTCCAGCGGCCCTTATCAACATCTGACTAGCGCCCGCCTGCGGGCCGTCGAGGAAGGCCTGCCCATGATCCGTGCGGCCAACACCGGCGTATCCGCCGTGATCGATGCCTATGGCCGGGTTCTGGCGTCCCTCGACATGATGGAGGAGGGCGTCATCGACCATCGTCTTCCGCAGGCGCGGGAGCCCACACCCTACGGTCGTTGGGGCGACGGGATCCTATTGGCCGTCCTGGCGTTTCTGGCGGGCGGCATGGTTGTGGGAAAGACATCGAACGACCGACCTCGGCGGTAAACTATTCCGAGATTTCAAAGCCCTGAGGTTCAGCTTGCATTCTGCGTACGAGGGGCTAAGGTCATATGCAGCTTAGGCGTGTAGATATGCATTTTTGCACTGGTGGTTTTGCCGGCCCTCGCACTTTTGACGTGTTTTTCACTCCGTTGTTACAGCTCTTTCCCCTACGAAATCGTACCAATGAGGAATCTGGACCGATGGCAAAATCACATCCGGTTGACGTCCATGTCGGGGCACGCATGCGCCAGCGCCGCACGCTGCTCGGGATGAGCCAAGAGAAGCTTGGGACGGCCGTCGGGCTGACGTTTCAGCAAATCCAGAAGTACGAGCGTGGATCCAACCGCATCGGCTCGAGCCGGCTGTTCGAGTTCGCCAAGGTTCTTGATGTACCGGTGTCGTATTTCTTCGACGAGATGCCGGCCAATGCGCTGGCGGGCCGGCCGATGTCGGGTCGCGGGCGCAAGGGCTTCGGCGAGGCCGGCACGCCGTTCGAGCAGGAGAAAGACCCCCTGATCAAGCGCGAGACCCTCGAACTGGTGCGGGCCTACTACAAGATCCGCGAAGCCCGGGTGCGCAAGCGCCTCTTCGAGATGGTCAAGGCCGTGGGGGCCGCCAGCCATGCCGAAGCCCTGGGCGGCCGCAAGGGCCGCTAACGGCTCCCGCCGAGGGGGAGAGACGGTAGGGCGCAGGTGACCGCTCTGTGAACCCCTTGATTTCCACCGGCAATTGGCGTTTTTAGCGGCGCGGCCTCGATGGTCGATGCCGCCGCGGACGGATTTGGACGACTTGCCACCGCGAAAATAAAGGCTAAGCCGGACGTTGGCGGCCCTGCTGCCCTGCCCGGAGTCCAGCGTGAACCGTGGGAGGGCATTGTGGCGCTCAAAGACTATCTTTTTACCAGTGAATCGGTGTCCGAAGGCCATCCGGACAAGGTCTGCGACCAGATCTCGGATGCGGTTCTCGACGCCTTCATCGCCAATGACGTGAAACTCGGCATTGCCGACGACAGCCACGCCAATACCAGGTTGGGCTGCGAGACGCTGGCCACGACCAACAAGATCGTGGTTGCCGGCGAAGGTCGCGCCTCCGAGCCGTACATGAAGAAATACGGCAGTCAGACCATCGTCAACCGCGAGGCGATCAGCGAGATCGCGCGCAACGTGGTGCGCGAGATCGGCTACGACCAGAACGGCTTCAGCTTCCATGGCGCCGACGTCGACGTCCTGCTGCACGGCCAGTCGCCCGACATCGCCATGGGCGTCGACGCCAAGAAGAAGGGCGGCAATCTCGGTGATCAGGAGGGCGCCGGCGACCAGGGTCTGATGTTCGGCTTCGCCTGCCGCGACTCCGAGGAATACGAGAAGGGCTCGTTCATGCCGGCCCCGATCTATTTCTCGCACCGGATTCTCGAGGTGCTGAGCAAGGCGCGCCGTTCGGGCGAGTTGCCCGACCTGCAGCCCGACTCCAAGAGCCAGGTCACGGTGCGCTATGTGAACGGCAAAGCCGTGGGTGCTGCCAAGGTGGTGGTCTCCACGCAGCACCGCGAGACCAATGCCAAGGGCAAGAAATACAATTCCGGCCTGATCCGCGAGATGATTTCGGGCCACGTCGCGAAGTCGCTGCCCAAGGGCTGGATGCCCAAGAAGGCCGCCGACTTCTTCGTCAATCCGACCGGCAACTTCGTCGTCGGCGGTCCCGATGGCGATTGCGGTCTCACCGGCCGCAAGATCATCGTCGACACCTACGGCGGCTTCGCGCCGCACGGCGGCGGCGCCTTCTCGGGCAAGGATCCGACCAAGGTCGACCGGTCGGCCGCCTACGCCGCCCGCTATCTCGCCAAGAACGTGGTGGCTGCGGGCCTCGCCGATCGCTGCCTGATCCAAGTCGCCTATGCGATCGGCGTTGCCGATCCGATGTCGCTCTATGTCGACACCCAGGGCACCGGCGAGGTCGACGAGCGCAAGCTGGAGAAAATCCTCAACGACATCTTCCCGCTGCGGCCGACCAACATTCGCCGCGGCCTGCAACTCAACAAGCCGATCTACCAGCGCACCGCGGCCTACGGCCATTTCGGCCGCAAGCCCGAACGTGATGGCGGCTTCTCGTGGGAACGCACGGATCTCGTGCCCGAACTGAAGCGGGCCTTCGGCGCGCGCTAAGTCCGTCCTTCATCGATAACGAGAGGCGCGCGGCGTTCTGCTCCGCGCGCCTTTTGCGTTAGGAACAGATCCTAAATTATTGATTCTACGCGGGATTTTGGTATTCTCGTGAGGGATGGCTCCTCGGGAGAATGGCGGCTTCCAAGAATCGGCATGGGACGGTGAACACCGCCGGCCGATCGATTCCCTCATGCGGGCGTTGCTCTATATCGTGCAACAGGTCGGCCGGCCGGTCGGCGAAGCCGACATACGGCGGCTTGCCACCATTCCAGTTTCAGGTCTCGACGAAGGCGCATTCCTCACCGCGGGCACGCGACTGGGGCTGGAGGCCTATGCCGTCGATCTCAACGGCGACGGTCGGCGGCTGGATGACTTGCCCACGCCGTTCGCCCTGGTGGGGGCGCCCGACCAGCCCGCCTACGTCGTGGTGGCGGGCGGCGGCGGCCAATGGACAGTGCTCGACGTCGTCGAAGGCCGGGTCTGGCGTCTGGCGACAGACGAGGTGATGGCGCTGGGCCTGCGGGCACTGGTGATGCGCGAAGCAGGCGCCCATGAGCGCCGCCCGGAATGGTACGCACCGCTGTGGGCTCGCGTTCGACCTGTCGTCCTGAAGCTTGCGGCGATGTCGTTTCTCATCAACCTCCTCGGTCTCGCTACGCCGCTCTTCATGATGCTGGTGTTCAACGCCGTGATCGGTCGAGACGGGCGGGCGGACGCCGCCGCGATCATGACCGTGCTCTGTGTCGGCATGCTGATTGCCTATGCCCTCGACTTCGCGCTGCGTGTGGCGCGCGGCGGGCTCTCGGCGCGCACCGGCGCCCGCCTCGATACGATGCTGAGCGGCGAGGTGCTGCATCACCTGGTGCAGCTTCCCTATCGCCACTTCGAGCGCACGCCGTCGGGCGTCATCGCCGAACGGTTGCGCCAGCTCGATGTGCTGCGCGGCTTCTTCACCGGGCAGATGCCGGTTCTCGCCATCGACATCGCCTTCGTCGCGCTCTTCCTGGCCGCTACCTTCGCGATCAGCACCACTCTGGGCATGGTCACGGCGTTGGCCATTCCGGTGGTGATCGGCGTATCGCTGGCCACCCATCGCGCCCAGCGCCGCCTTGCCGAGGAGAACTTCCAGGCCCTTGCGGCCAAGAGCTCGACGTTGACCGAGACGGTGGCCAATGCCGCCACCATCAAGGCGCTCGGGCTCGAGAGCGAGGTCGAGAAGCGCTGGCAGGCGCGGGTCGAGCAATCCGCCTGGACCAGCTTCCGCGCCAGCAATCTGGCCAACATCGCCTCCAGCGCCTCGGGCGCGCTCCAGCTCGTGGCATCGCTGGCAATCATCGCCATTGGCGTCCACGAGGTCGTCGATCATCGCATGACCGTGGGCGCGCTGATCGCCGTCAACATGCTGGCCTCGCGGGCCTTGCAGCCGATGCGCCAGCTGGTGGCGGCCTGGCATCAGCTCCAGGCGGTCGCCGCGGCCTTCCGGCGAATCGACGGGCTGATGCATGAAGCCGTCGAGAGTCCCGCCGGCGTACTGGCGCCGATGCCGCCGCTCCTGGGCGACGTCACGCTGGAGCGCGTCACCTATCGCCCCGACGATCACGTGCCCGCGGTCCTGCAGGACGCCGACCTCGACATCGCCGCCGGCGAGATTCTGGGGATCGTCGGTCCCTCGGGGTCGGGCAAGACCACCATCGCCAATCTCGTCCAGGGATTGTTCAAGCCGTCGGCTGGCCGGGTACTGGTCGACGGCTCCGACATCTCGCACATCTCGCCGGCCCAGCTGCGTGCCCAGATCGGCTGCGTGCCGCAGGAGCTACAACTCTTCACCGGCTCGGTGCGGGAGAACATCGCCATGGGCGTCGTCAACAAGGATCCCGGCCGTGTCGTGGCGGTGGCCAAGTTCGTCGGCGCGCACGATTTCATCCAGCGTTTGCCACAGGGCTACAACACGGTGCTGGGCGAACGCGGCCAGGGGCTGTCGATGGGGCAGCGGCAACTCCTCTGCATTGCCCGCGCCCTGATCCGCAATCCGCGCATTCTCATTCTCGACGAGGCGACCAGCGCCCTCGACCCGGCCACCGAGGAGCAACTGCTGCGCCAACTCAAGGCCAACACCCGCGGTCGCACCGTCATCATGATCACCCACCGTCTGGCGCCACTCGCCATCGCCGACCGGGTGGCGCTGGTGATGGACGGCCGCATCGAGCGCGTCGGCCCGCCGACCGAGATCATGGCCTATGCCCGCATCCGCATGGCCGAGGCGAGCAGGGGCCGTGGTGCATCGGATTCGGCGGCGGCGCAGTCGGTGGCCCGCGCGATGCTTTCTTAAGGTTGGGAGTCGCTAGGCCAGGTCGCCGAAGTCCGGGTCCTCGATGCGGGCCAGCCGTTCCGAGGCCAGCCGCGCGCAGTCGATCAGCAACGACTTTCGCCGGGCGGCGGCGACCGGCCGGCGTGGCGGGTGGCGCAGGGGCTCGCCGCCGTAGGCGTCGGCCACGATCAGGCCGATCTCGTCGGGAATGAGGGCCTGGGGAAAATCGGTGGGGACGGCGACGTAGAGCTGGTCGCACCAGTCGAGGTAGTCGGGCCATTTGCCGTCGACGCGCCAGTCCTCGATCGACGATTTCACCTCGACGATGACGAGTTCGCCGCCGCGGCCGACAGCGAAGATGTCGGCGCGCCTTCCAGCGGGCAGCGGCAACTCGAGCAGGACCGAGTAGCCGGCCTGGCGCATCAGCCGGCAGGCGCCGCGGCAGATGGCGATCGTGACCTCGGGGCGCGCCTGCCGTGCTGCAGGCGATGGGGCGGACAAGGGGGCGGGCGATGTGTCCATGACGATGAAGCCTAGCGTTTCCCGCGTCGTCTGGCGATTGCAGCCATGCTAACAACAAATCATGTCGTCCCGAGATCTTGCCGAACTCGAAGCCCGCGTGCGGCGCGACCTGGCGTTGATCTCCTATCCCGAGCTGCGCTGGCTGTCGCCGGTGCGCGGACCCGACGGCGAGAAGGTCCTCGACGTGTTGATCGTGGGCGGTGGCCAGGGCGGTCAGGCACTGTCGTTCAAGCTCAAGCTCGAACGCATCGACAATCACCTGGTGATCGATCGCGGGCCGGCCGGCGCCGAGGGGCCTTGGCGGACGTTCGGCCGCATGAAGACGCTGCGCACCTGGAAGACGGTGACCGGTCCCGATCTCGGCATTCCGAGCCTCACCTACCAGAGCTGGTTCGAGGCTCAGCACGGCGCCGAGGCGTTCGTGTGCTTGAACAAGATCGCGCGCGAGAGCTGGAGCGATTATCTGCACTGGCTGCGCCGTGTGCTGGCGCTGCCGGTCGAGGTCGGAACGGAGTTGCTCGGCCTCGAGCCGCACGGCGCTTTGCTCCGGGTGCGGGTAAAGGATGCCGCGGGCGAGCGGGAGATCCTGGCCCGCCATGTCGTGCTGGCGCACGGCATCGAGGCGAGCGGGCGGTGGACGATGCCGGCGTTCGTTGAGCGCCTGCCGGCCGGTGTGCGCGCCCACGCCGCCGATGCCATCGACTTCGCGGCTCTCGCTGGCCGGCGCGTGGCTGTGCTCGGCGCCGGCGCGTCGGCCTTCGACAATGCCGCGACGGCGCTGGAGGCGGGGGCCGAGGTCCATCTGTTCTGCCGCCGGCCCGAACTGCAGCGGGTCCAGCCCTACAAATGGCTGTCGTTCCCGGCGTTCTTCCGCCACCTGGGCGACCTCGACGATGCGACCCGCTGGAAGTTCATGAACTACGTGCTGTCGCTGCGTGAGGCCCTGCCGGTCGAGACCTGGGACCGCGTGTCCTCGCACGCGGCCTTCCACCTGCATACCGGCGCGCCTTGGCTCGACGCGCGGAGCGACGGTGCGGGTGCGATCGTCGTCACTCCTGGCGGCGAACATCGTTTCGATTTCGTGATCTGTGGGACTGGATTCGACGTCGACCTCGGCCTGAGGCCGGAACTGGCGGCCGTCGCCCCGCACGTCCGGGCGTGGCGCGACGCCTATGCGCCGCCGGCCGGGCAGGACAACGCTCGGCTCGAGCGCTATCCCTATCTGGGGCCGGGCTTCGAACTGCTGGAGCGCGCGCCGGGTACCGCGTCATGGCTCGGCCGCATCCGGCTGTTCAATTTCGGTTCGACTCTGAGCTTCGGCCCCAGCGGTTCGTCGATCAACGGCATGAAGTTCGCTGTGCCGCGGCTGGTCGAGGGCCTGACCCGCGATCTGTTCCGCGCCGAGGTCGACCGCTTGTGGCAGGGCCTCACGGCCTACGACACGCCGGAATTCCCGACGCGCTTCGCCCGCGATCGCTAGGCCGGATCGTCAGGGTTTCGGCGGATTGAGGCGGGGTGGAGTGATATCGACCGGTAGCTCCGGCGTCGGCGCGAAACGCTGAGCCTGCGCCTCGGCGCGTTTGCGGTCGCGGTCCGGCATCTGCTCGGTGGTCTTCTCTCGGATCGCGCGTGACTCGGGATGGCCGCCGCGTTCGGCGAGCAGGAGCCATTTGTAGCCTTCGACCGGGTCGGATGTGCCGCCTACGCCGCCGATCAGCATGATGCCCAAGGCATTCTGTGCTTCGGTCAACCCCTGCTGCGCCGCGCGGCCATACCAGAGCTGGGCTTGCGAAAGATCGCGGGCGACGCCGGCTCCGGCATAATAGGCGTTGGCCAGCTTGAACTGGGCGGACGCGACACCGGCCTGCGCGGCGACTTCGAACCAGGCGATTGCCGATTGCAGGATTTTCGCGTTCAACGCCTTGTCGCGCGAGGCAGGGGTGCGCACCGCCATGTCGCCCAGGGCGAGAGCGGCCTCGGGAACGCCGCTCTCCCGGGCGTGCACCAGCCAGCGGTGGGCGGCAACAGGGTCGCGCTTGACGCCGCTGCCGTCGGCAAGCACCAGGCCATAGCGCAACGCGGCGAACGGATGACCTTTCTCCGCCGCCTGTCGATAGAGGTTTGCCGCGCGAACCGGGTCGGCATTGGCCGGCTCTACGCTCTCCGACATGGCCCGCCCGAGCGCATAGAGGGCGTAGGGGTCGCCGTCGGCGGCTGCCTTCTCAAGCCACGCCCGCGCCTGGATGAGGTCGCGCGGCACGCCCTGGCCGCGCAGGTAGAGCGTGCCGAGATTGAGCTGGGCGCGACGGTGGCCCTTTTCCGAGGCACGCTCGAACAGTTCGACCGCCCGGGCCTCATTGCGTGGTGTGCCCCCGTCGCCGTGAGCGAAGACCAGCGCCAGCCGGTGTGCCCCTTCGGCTGAGCCGCCGTCGGCGGATTGCTGGATCAGACGCAGACCGTCGCGGTGGAGCCCTCGTTCCAACAGGATCGCCCCCAGCCAAGCCGCGGCGTCGGCGTCGGCGGGCGCCAACGTCCGCAACGACGCTTCGGCACCGACCAGATCGCCGGCCCGATACGCCGCCACCGCCGCGCGCAAGGCCGGCGAGACATCGGGCGCCTCGTTCGACTGGGCGTGCGCGACAGTGCCGGCGGCGAGAAGTGCCGCGAGCGGCACTGCCCGCCTGGCGATCATTTGGTCTTGAAGGTGTAGGCCAGAGCTGCCGCTTTGGCTTTCTCGATTTCGTCCGGCTTCAACTCGCGCGCCGCCTGCACGAGCGCGAGATTGGCGTTGGGCACATTCCACCGATCGGCGATCGCCACCCACTTGTAGGCCTCGGAGGCACTTTTCGGCACGCCCCTGCCCTCGGCATAGCCGCCAGCCAGAGGGATCATCGCCGGCAGGTAGCCGCGTTCGGCGGCGTCGAGCAGCAACGGCGTGGCCTTGTTCACGTCGTAGAGCTTCGACTCGGGATTGCCGTAGACGTAGAGGCCGAGAAGAAACTGGGCGCGCGGGTCGCGCTCCTTGGCGAGGGGTTGAAGCTCCTTTTCGGCCGTCGGCATGTCCGCAGCCTGCAGGGCTTTGAGCGCTTCATCGAGCCCGGCGGCGGCGGGCTGCGTCATAAATGACAGCATCAGGACGGCGGCGGGAAGACAGAAAAAGGATCGCAGGGAACGGACGACTCGCACGGACGTGGACTCCCGATAACGACGGCCGGTGTGGGCGGCCAGTATTGGTGGAACGCGGATCGTCTAGCATGGAAATGGGGCTGAAACACGAAACGAGGCCACTTGCGAAGACGAGAACGGTCCGTCCAGCGCGGAGATCTTCGCGCATCGGATCCCGTCACCCTCCTTGTTCCACTTTCGAGGTGTTCGGTGGTGTTGACGAGTTATCCCGCATCTTCTCGGGCAGGCTGACATCAATTTGCACTGGAATTGCTATCATGGATCGGTCTTCCTTTATGGCAACAGATTGATAGAAAACGATAATTATCTGAAAATCATCAAAAAATGAGCAAAACAGTGTTACCCTTTTTGACTATCTGATGCTCGGAGCATGCAAAAATTGCTAGGAATCAATGGGGGCGGTCAAAATCAGATATGCAATTTTGCAGGTGACGAACGGCGGGGTCCTTTGTTAAGTTGTTTTTATTAGAAGCAACGATCTCACGTCGTAATTCATATCGGAAAGGTATTTCATCCCAGTTTGGCAGCGCTCCCCAACCGAGCGCGCCCGCACCCAGCAAAGTTCCACCTAGCCCGCCAGCGGCCCCCAAGCCGCTCATCGAAGTCCCCCTTCCCACACACCCAAGGGCTTCGAGAACCCCACACCCAGGCGGGCTCCTAAGGAAGGCCGGTCGTTCCCCAAGCGACCGGCCTTTCATATTTTCGGCGATGAATCGTCCACAGGCGGTTGCCGTGCCGGCATTGACCCCCGACCGAATTTGAGGAAAAGCGCTATTTCCGTCGCCGGATCGCGCAGTAATTGCAGGTTAAATGCAATGTCAGACTTCCCAAAAACGCCTATCTCGGAAAAAAAAGGCAACAAAATCAGGCCTTGTAATGGGCGAGATATGCATTTTTGCAAGTTACACTCAAATCGGCTCGTGTTAAGGTGGAGCCATTAAAGCAATTCTTATTCTATTGGTTTCAATATGAAAATTGTCGGCTTTCCCGTTGATGTTTCACGTTCGCAAGACGGCCGCATCGTGCGCGGCCTGCGAACCCGACAGGCCCTGATCCAGTCGACTTTGGATCTCATCCAGGCCGGCGACGTCGAGCCGACTTCGGCGGCTATCGCCACCATCGCCGGGGTGTCCAGCCGGGCACTCTTCCAGCACTTCACCAGCCTCGCCGATCTCTATGCGGCAGCGTTCGATCTCGCCGTCAGCCGGGCGTTTGACGGCAACGGTCCGGTGGACACTGCGGCGCCGCTTTCCAATCGCATCGAATTGCTGGTGTCGGACCGGGCTCAGCTCTTCGAAGAGTGGCTGCCGGTGTGGCATTTCGCTGAACGCGTGCGCAGCGTGGCGCCGGCGGTTGGCCTGGGCGTGGCCCAGTTGCGCCGGCTGCTGCGCGAACGTCTTGCCGTTTGGTTCGCGACCGAACTCGGCAATCTTCATCCTGGCGCGCGTGATCTGGTGCTCGACTCGCTCGATGTCGCTTTCGGCCTCGATAGCTGGATGAACATGCGCGAACAGCTCCGCCTGTCGCCGGTCCACGCGTCGCGCACCTGGCGCTTCACCGCCGAGGCCATCGTCCAGCAGGCCCTTACAGTTCCCAACCAACCCGTGGCGGTGGCCTAACCAGCCACCACGACGAAGCCCCCTTCCCACACACCCAAGGCTTCGTCTCTTACCCAACCCCACCCCAGCCACGGGCCCAACAGGAGGCCGGTCGTTTCCCCAAGCGACCGGCCTTTCCTTTTGCGGGCAAAGAAAAAGGCGCCGATCCGGCGCCTTTTCCCCCTGTCGTCAGAACGAAATCAGGTCTTCGGCTTGGCGCGGAACTTGTCATGGCAGGCGCCACAGGTCTTGCCGGTTGCACCGAACGCTGCGGTCAGTGCGGCCATGTCGCCCGAGCCCGCGGCGACGGCGAGTTGGTCGTAGGCCGCGTCGGCCGCTTTGCTGGCCGCCTGGAAGCCCGCCATGTCGGTCCAGATCGCGGGCAGGGCCTTGGTCTCGCCCTTGTCGGATCCGGCCGGGAACAGCTTCACGAAGGCCAGTTCGAGCGTCTTGAGCTTGGCCGCCTGTTCGACGGCGGCGCTGGTCGCGCCCTTGGCGTCGATGATGCCCTTGATTGCGCGCATCGCAGCCGCTGTCTGCTTGCGGTTTTCCTGGCGCTCCTTGATCGGGTCGCCCTGGGCCATCGCGATCGTCGCACCGCCCACCATTGCACCGGCAGCAAGCGCGCCGATCACCGCCAAAACCAGAGTCTTCCTCATGTGTGCCATCCCCTGTGAATTCAATCAGCCGAGGGGCCCTTTGGACCTCGACGGCCACAGCATTAGTTGCAGAGGTTGGCGCCAAAGCGAACAGGATAGGTGGGATTTCCGCCATCACGACTGCGTGTAGTCGCACCCCCGGCTCCCGGCCGTCGGGGGATTGTCAGCCTTGTCGGGGGAGTCGATAACAGCGCATGGCCGACAAGAATGAACGCAGGATCCGGGTCTGGGACCTGCCCGTCCGACTGTTCCACTGGACGCTCGTCGTCCTGATGGTGGTCTCCTATTTCACCGCCCGGGCCGGCGGGGAGTGGATGAAGTTTCACTTCTGGTCGGGCTACGCGATCCTCACGCTGGTGCTGTTCCGTATCGCCTGGGGCTTCGTCGGCAGCACGACCGCCCGCTTCGCCGATTTCGTGAAAGGCCCGTCAGCGGCCCTTGCGCACTTGCGCGACTTGATGGGGCGTGGGCATCCGCACGAGGCTGGGCACAATCCCCTGGGCGGCGCGATGGTGGTGGTGTTGCTGCTCGCGGTCCTTGCCCAGACCACCGCCGGGCTTTTCTCGGCCGACACCGACATGGGAATGGTCAACGGTCCGCTGGCACTTGTGATCGCCGACAAGTGGGTCGAGCGGGCGACCGCCTTCCACAAATTCTGGATCAACGTCCTCCTCTGGATGGTGGCGCTGCACGTGCTGGCGGCCATCGTCTATCTCGTCTGGAAGAGGCAGAACCTGATCGGTGCCATGGTGACCGGCCGCAAGCCGCTCGACGACGTGGTGCCGCCGGGCAAGCCCGCACCGAAGCTGGTCTTCGTCTCGAACCGGTTGGCGGTGTCGCTGCTGCTCGCGGCCGCCGCCATCGTCTATTTCATCGTGAGAGCGGGCGGCTGAGCTGCACCGCAGCTCTGCTCCCCCGGCCTTGCTGGCCGGAAGGGGCCCCTCTAGGGTGCCCGCCACTCCCGTGAACTTGGATTTTGCATCATGAAATTTACCGGTACCGACTCCTATGTGGCCAGCGACGACCTGCGCGTGGCGGTGAACGCGGCCATCGCGTTGCAGCGCCCGCTGCTGATCAAGGGCGAGCCCGGCACCGGCAAGACCGTGCTCGCGCACGAGGTCGCCAAGGCGCTTAAGGCGCCGATCATCGAATGGCACATCAAGTCGACGACCAAGGCACAGCAGGGTCTCTACGAGTACGACGCCGTGTCCCGCCTGCGCGACAGCCAGCTCGGCGACGAGCGCGTGAAGGACATCGGCAATTACATCAAGAAGGGCAAGCTCTGGGAGGGCTTCACGTCCACCGAGCGCCCGGTCCTGCTGATCGCCGAGATCGACAAGGCCGACATCGAGTTCCCCAACGATCTGCTCCTGGAGCTCGACCGCATGGAGTTCTACGTCTACGAG
>JAUXWB010000087.1 GCA_030684475.1 Reyranella sp.
ATCGTACCCGGCGGGCGCGCCGGGCGGGGCATGGTCAAAGGTTCAAGCGCCGATCGTTGAACTGATCGGGGGATCGGCGATCTCAGCTGGAAATCGGAAGCTGGACGTCGGGCCTTTGTGGACAGGCCTCGTGCGACGATATCAGAAATATAGCCCAGAACCTGCGGAACCTGCAAGTTTTTGTTCAAGAAATTTTTGCCAGCAGATGCCTGCGCGGAGCTACCGCCCCTTCATCGGCAGGCTGCCGAGATGGGTGCCGGCGTCGACGATCAGGAATTCGCCGGTGATGTTGCTGGCGCTGGTCAGGAAGAAGATCACTGCCTCGGCCATCTGCGCGGGCGTGCCGGCCTGGCGCAGCGGCGTGGTCTCGGCCTGGGCATCGCGCAGCTTCTCGTAGTTCTCCTGGCCCAAGGCGCCCAGCAGCCAGCGGGTCTGGATGAAGCCCGGGCACACCGTGTTCACGCGCACCGCCGGCCCGAACCAGCGCGCCAGCGACAGAGTGAGCGTGTTGAGCGCGCCCTTTGAGGCCGCGTAAGGGATCGACGTGCCGACGCCCATCACACCGGCAATGCTGGAGATGTTCACGATCGAGCCGCGGTCCTGGTTCTCGTCCCACTGCTTCTTCATCGCGGGATAGACGGCGCGGCTCATCATGTAGGGGCCGGTGACGTTGACGCGCAGGATGCGGTCGAAATCCTCCGGTGTGACGCCGTCGAGGTCGCCCTGGCTCTGGAACTTGGTCGTGCCGGCATTGTTGACCAGGCCGTCGACGCGGCCCCACTTCGCCAAGGTCTCGGCGGCGAGCTTGCGGCAGTCGGCGTCCTGGCCCATGTCGGCCTGCACCAGGATGGCGTCGACGCCCTTGGCCTTCACCGCGGCATAGGTCTCGTCCGCTTCCTTCTTGCTCTTGGTGTAGTTGATCGCGACGTTCCAGCCGCGGCCCGCCAAGTCGATCGCGCACGCAGCGCCCAGCCCCGTGGCCGAGCCCGTCACGATCGCCACCTTGTTCGTCTTCGCCCCGTTCGTCTTCGCCATGTCGTTTTCTCCCGATATCTCCCAGCACCTCTCACGCGCCACGCTCTTCATAGGCTAGGATAGCACCCCATGGCAGACCTGTTTTCGCTGAAGAACCGCGTGGTGTTGCTGACCGGGGCGTCGCGTGGCCTCGGCCGCGACATGGCCCTCACCCTGGCCGGCGCCGGCGCCACGGTGCTCTGCGCCGGCCGCACCGTGAAAGAGCTCGAGGCCACGGCCCGGGCCATCGCGAAGAAAGGCGGCAAGGCCCATGTCGTGCCGCTCGACATCACCGACGAGGCGGCGGTGCGCGAACAGGTCGAGATCATCATACGCCGGCATCGCCGGATCGACGTGCTGGTGAACAATGCCGGCGTCATCCATCGCGAGAATATCGTCGACACCGCGACCGAGGATTTCCGCAGGGTGATCGAGACCGACCTGATCGGCCAGTTCGTGCTGGCGCGCGAGGTCGGGCGGCACATGCTGGCGCGCAAGTACGGCCGCATCGTCAACATCTCCTCGGTGATGGCGATCCTCGGCCGCGCCTCGGTGGCGGGCTACGTCGCGGCCAAGCACGGGCTGGTCGGCCTGACCAAGAACCTCGCCGCCGAG
>JAUXWB010000088.1 GCA_030684475.1 Reyranella sp.
ATCGTACCCGGCGGGCGCGCCGGGCGGGGCATGGTCAAAGGTTCAAGCGCCGATCGTTGAACTGATCGGGGGATCGGCGATCTCAGCTGGAAATCGGAAGCTGGACGTCGGGCCTTTGTGGACAGGCCTCGTGCGACGATAGCAGAAATATAGGACAAATCCGGCGGAACTTGCAAATCTCCTATTGCATTCCTGCCGCGCGTATTTTGCCGGGCTGCTGGCATTTTGCCAGCATTGCCCGCCGCGGAGGCCTATTCCTTGTGGCCGGGAGCGCCGTCACGGCGCCTCGTAGGCGATGTAGCGGGCGATCTTCCAGCTGCCGTCGGGCTGACGGCGGAACACGTCGAGGCCGGGCTCCTTCGAGTCCACCGGTGTCGCGGCGCCGGGCAGGGTCGTCGTCAGCGTCCAGACGAGCCGGACGATGGCCATGTCGCCCGAGACGATGATCTCCTTGATGTCGAGGGCGTAGGTGAACTGCTTCGTCCGGTCGGCGAGCGACCGGCGCAGCAGGCCGCACAGATCCGCGTGGTTGCGCTCGGGAAAGCCGCGATAGTCGTAGACAAGATCGGGCGCGAAGAGATCGCAGATGCGCGCCGCATCGCGGGCGTTGAAATCGGCCGTCCATTGCGCGAGCGCGCCGCGGATCGCCGTCTCGGCGTCGCGGGCGGGAGTCTGCGCGGCGGCGCCCAAGGAAAAGACGCTGCAGGCCAGCAGGGTCGCCAGAAAATTCCGGGTCATGCTCCGCCTACCCGGCCGCCTTCGCCGCCTCCTTCAGCACGTCGGCGACGGCGGCCACGTACGACTTGAAGATCGCGCCGACGCCGTCTTCGGGGCCGGTCCAGTTGATGGTGAAGCAGAAGGTCACCGGCACCCTGCCCACGATCATCTGGCCGGGCAGGCTGAAGCAGTGGAAGCCCTCCCAGTCGATGCTGCCGCCCTTGGCGTAGGCCATCGTGTCCGGCGGCATGACATGGACGATGGCGCTGGCCATCGCCTGGATGCGCTTGAACTCCAGCAGCGTCCCGGGCTTCTTGAAATAGGTGCCGCGGAGTGCCTGGCGATACCAGCGCACCATGTCCTCGGCCGTGCTGGCCATCGTCTGATGGTCGTTGAGGGCCGGACGCGTCGTGCCCGCCGGCGGCGCCGCGACCGCGCGCTGCACGCCTGCCCAGCCGAGGTCGACGCCTTCCGGTGCACCTGCGAGCCAGGAGAACAGCCGGCGCGTCGAGTTGGAGATCTGCGTCGACGTGAGCCCGGCCTCGGCGATCAGCGCGCGGACCTTGTCGATGCCGGCCGCCGCAAGCGCTGCGTCGGTCGCGGTGTTGTCGCTGTGGGTGATCATCGCCTCCAGCACGCTGCGCGCCGGCGTCGTGCCCGTGAGGTTGAGGAACACCGGGCTGCTAAGCGAGCGCACCGAATCGTCGATTGCCATCTGCTGGTCTTCGCTGAGGCGCCCCGCCTCCACCTCGCGCAGAAACTGCGCCAGGATGAAGGTCTTGACCGCGCTGCCGACGAACAGCCGCGCGGCCGGCAGGTGCGCGGCCTGCCACGGCGCCGTGGGATGATCAGCCACGACCAGGCAACTGGCCGACGGCAGGGCGGCGAAGCGGGCAACGGCGGCCTGCACGCGCGCGCCGCCGCCCTGACCTTGCGCCATGGCACGGGAGACGATCGCGGGAGCGGCGAGCGCCGAGGCGGCCAGCGTCGCCAGAGTGCGGCGATTGAGAGTCATAAGGGCACTTCTCCCGAATTGGTCGCTTTGGTCTTGGAGAAGGTACGCTCTCTCCGAGAACCTGAAGGCCGTGTTCGGGAAGTGAATGGTGGGTCTAGTAGGAATGTCGGCATTTTCAACGAATGGTATCTATAGGTAGCGGCTGGATTCCTCGGGTTATGGCTGCAAAACTCCTATCCTAGGCATTCCAACAATGAAGGCAAAGTCGCGACAATGGGATTGCTCGATTGGCTTCGAAAGCCATCTGATCAGCCTGAGCAAGTGGCGCACAAGCACTTGCAAGGATCGCTATTCCAGGCGGTTAATATCTTTGCGAACCCCGATAATCTAGGAACAATTACCAAAGTTCGCTCAGAATTTCTCGATCTTTTCCTTGACCAACTTCCTCCGGAAATCGCCTGCGCGGCGAATCTGTGGCTAATTGATCAAAGGTATGCAGAGCGTGTTGTCGCCACGTTATGGGCTACTCGTGCAAGGAATGCGCCGCGCTGGTCTCCAACCGGCCTATTTGGCATTTCAACTGACCTGCCGCGCATTCCGACTCCAGAAACGGACTTCGAGAATTTTCGCGATGCTTCCAACAAATGTTTGTCGGCCATTGGGCGGCGGATACCAAATTTCGATTCTCAATTTGGGAAACTTGGAAGCGTTCTCATTCCACTAGTTGATCAAATTACACGAACTAGACCGCTCTCCGATAACGTCCTTGGGTATGTGCAGGTAATCGGACCTTTGAATTACGTGGAAGTCTTTGAACGTAATGATCAGGAGGCAGCTCGTTTTCTGGGTACCATTGTAGCGTCGCGTATCGCGTTTGGACGGCAGCAAAGAATCCTTCGGGCAACACGATCTTTTCAAGCTCGAATAAAGCCCACGACTGAACCGGTGCAGCTCATCCGAATCGCCTTAGATCTTTTACAAAGATACTCTAATGCTGCTGACGTTTGTTGTTTCCTTGAAGGATCGGGCGGGCAAACTGTTATCGTCCGACCGCGTGCTCGATCAAAGCTCCGGATCCCGACGTCGAGCCGGTTGGTGCGGGCTTTGCTTCGCCGCCGCAGTCACGGTCACCGCGTCGACGCTATTAACATTCACAACGTCTTTGATCTCGCATTGGAAGCTGATCTCGGCGTGATCGCTCCTTCTATTCCTAGCCCTCGGCCAGCAAGTGACTCAGACAGTCCCTTGGCAATGCTCCTTCTTCGGGCGTTTGCGGAAGCAACTCCGGCGGGTCAACGGCCTCCTCCGTCGCTTTTTTCGATTCAGCTTCTTACTACTCCACAGCACAAACCAATAGGTGGGACATTCTCATCAACGGATGTCGAAATTGCCTCCGCATTGATGGAGCAACTTATTGTCGCAATTCCTGCTGCGACCTTACGGCATAGTCTTGGTCGATTGACCAAAGTGATCGCCGACATGAGGCAAGCGGCACGAGAGAGTCGGCAGCGCGGCGAGCCGCTTGGTGGAGAGCAGCAGTGGTTGAACCAATTCTGTGAACTCTTGGCTGAAGTGGTCCCGCCAATTCGACGTTGGTTCTTGTGCCATCGAACAGCATTCTCTGGAACCGATTCTCTACGCGTAACTAACTCCGTTGGCGAGGAAGTTATGCTTCCGCTCCAAGGGCATTGGCTGCAAGGGAGTGGTCAGATTGGTGAATTGCGATCAATCGATAATCACTATTTCTTGCCCGTCACTGTGTACTTTACACAGCAAGAAGCACTAGGAATCGTTCTGGAATTGTCTCGGGACCGATTACATAATCATGAGAGAACACTGATTGAGTTCGTTGTTTCAGAACTATCCTTGCTTGCGCTGGGCGAATTGGATGTATCTGACAAGCTGCGGCAGCTGGCGGAGATCAGACATCATGTGAAGAATGAGTTGAACGCTTTTTTGGGGAACATTCGTCTGGTTGTAGATCCAACCTATGGTCAAGCAGCGGCCCTATACAACAAGGGCGATGAAAGCCGAGCGGCGTCCCTTATTTTCCGAGAGGCCTCTTTTCATAAAGCACTAGACGATGCCACTGATTCGGCGACGCAAATATCTCTGTTGTTTGAGTCGGCCCGCGTCCTTCTTGGAGATATGACTAGAGATAAGCTCCAATTCTCCCCCGGCAATATGGCGCGGCTTGTCACCGAACAGATCCGAAACCTGCGCTTTGAAGCCGAACGACGAGACGTGAGGGTTGAGTTTATCAATCTTTATCCTCAGGAATTGCCGCCACCTATAGTGGATCGAAACTGGATATCTGTTTGCATTTCTAACCTAGTCGACAACGCGGTTAAGTACTCATTCTCTGGACAATCGGTAGAGGTTGTACTGGGTGTCCAGCGCAACCGATGGTACTTGACGGTGCGCAATATTGGCCGGCACATTCCTGCTGAGAGGGTTTCGGAGATTTTCTTACCGTTTAGGCGATTGACGCAATCGCCCGGGCAGCAGGCAATGCCTGGTACTGGTATTGGATTGGCGGCGGTTAGGGAGATTTTACGACTTCACGATGAAGAGGCGGTGGTCGACGTCAAATCAGACCTTTTACGGGATCTTAGCGGCCCGGCAGACAAGGCTCTAACGACGTTCACAATTTCGCTACGGCGATCACTGTCAGGGGGAGGGGGGCAGAGTGACAGCCGCCGAGACAGTCCTAATTCTGCACTATGATGACCAAGTGTCAAAAAATAGGTTCATACCTCGCGGTCTCAAAGTCGACCTGTGGCATCTATTCGCCGAGGATGGACAAGGCGAGGTTTTGATCGGCGGCGATGACGCGAACAATTTCTTTCGAATAGATGTTCAACGAGGCGACCGTCGCGCAGTTGTCGAGTACGAATTCTACGATGACGCCGAAAAATTTACGGCCGCTTTGACGCGCGCGCGAGTTTGCGAACTCTGCTTGCTTGACGTAGCTCAGGGACAAGATCCCGTTGGCCTGCGGCTCTTTCAGGAACTAGAAAAGCTGGCTCAGATGACCGTGCGTAATGTTGCATTCTTTACTGCGTACCCGTCCCATGTGGCTGCTATTAGCGGTTCCACTGGCCAGCCAAGCCTCTTCACAAAACCTGACAGCCACGAGAGGCTCAATTCGTTCATAAAAGCATTAATTCTTAGCCGCTTCGCTAAGGCAGGATTAAGCATTCCAGAGAGTGGTTCGTGAGTTACAGCCTAGGAGGCCTAGGTGTCCATACAACCTCTTCAACTCGATGTTGCCGGCTTGGTCACGACATTGATCGAGGGCACCCAGTTTTGGCGCGGCTTAGACTTCGATCTCCGAGGGGCACTGAACCGCGTGTTAGTGGCATTTGGAGCTGACGCGATTGTTTGCAGAGTCGGGCAAGAGGGTGATTCTATTTCAGCGTTTTCTGCCGACTTGCGCTTTCGTCGCGATCAGAAGATCAATTGGTCTGAAAGCTGTAGAGCAGCGATAGACAAAAATGCTCATAGCAACTCGCTGGACGTGGTGAGCTGGATAGCCGATCCTATTAGCGGCAACCACATCATGGTTTATTCTTCACGCAAAACCTTCAAGAACGAGCGTGGCGGAATTCTGAAGGCTAATGCAATGCCTTTTGTCGCCTTTGTATATGCATCAACGGCCGGGCAAGTTGAGCAATCACTTGGATCAAACGTGAACGGACGATTCCAGGTTTTTCAGGAATGCGTAGAGCAAATATCAATTGTTAGTGTTGCCATATTGATGGCTTTCGAATTCAGACAGAATCTGAATGCGATTTTTTCACCTAACGCAGTACGTCGCTTTTGGGAATTGGTGGACGACGGTGCTTTGCGAAATGCGAAAATCAGACCTTGGGACGATCTCGATCCACTGAGCCCAGCGAGATCGCGAACCGTAACAATCTCGCTGGATCTCCGCAGAAGTACATTTGCTATGGATTCGGCCACGGACAAGAAGGCGTATGCAGATTGGATGGAGGGGTTTGTCGAAACCCTTCGACGAGTGACTAAAGAGAACAACGGTGTTTTTGACAAATTCACGGGCGACGGCGTCATTGCGCATTTTCTGGTCGGTGAGGCATCAGTGACTGGTGGAATTAGTCAGGATGAAAAGGAGGCGGTAAAGGCAGCCGTGAAGTGCGGCTGGGAAATGATCTATGCCGTGATGCATTTAATGGAACGCCTTAGAAGAATACTGAGCCTTGACAATGCGAAAATGGGCCCGTCGGTGGGATTGGCGATCGACGATGCAATTTGGTCTGTTGATCGACGAGGGGGGCCGATAGTTGTCGGTCGGGGTGTCGTGCAAGCTTGCCGTGCAAACGCTGGCGAAGCAGGAACGATGCAAATGACGAACGCCGCTTTTGTTCGCCTCGAAGATGTAATCGGTCACGTGGCACACGCCGAACGCGTCGCATTCGAAACCAAAGAACACGCGAAAGATTCCGGGGTCCTAATTGTTCGATTACTGGATGCTCCCGGCGGGATCTGCCGGCCAGTTAGTCAAATCCATGTGTTGTGTGAAGAAGTTGATGCGGATCTTCAACGAAGAAGTTCGGCATAAGTGTACTGAGACAGTAGTCGGCTGACAGTTGCCGAGCCCGGCCGGTGGTCAGGCGGTTTCAGTCAGGTCGATGTCTTGGTTGTTGTCCTCCTTTTGATTGTCGTTTGCGGGAATGCGATTGAGGAAGGCGCGACCAGGCGTGAGGCAGATGGATGACGTGCCGTCGGCCGGCGAGCTCAGCGGTCTCGGCGCCGAGATCGTCTCGACCACCGAACCGCAGCGGCTGCTCGACGGCCTGTTCCACGTGAGCGGCGAGATACCGCGGGTCACGCCCTTCGAGCGCGGCCTGCCGGGCCAGGTGCGGCGCACCGCGGAGGATGCAGCCTGGCAGAGCGACGAGCTGCTGATGGACGAGCGCTGGATCGCGGTGAACGTGAAGGGCAAGGGTCTGGTGGTGCTGAGCGCCTGCTCGCACGCCGGCATCGTGAATGTGCTGAGCCACGCGCGGGCGAGCTTCCCCGGCGTGAAGCTGCATGCGGTGCTGGGCGGGCTGCATCTCTCAGGAACGAACGAGAAGATCATCCCCGAGACCATCGCGGCCCTGAAAGGCTTCGGCCTCGCCCGGATCGGCGCCGGCCACTGCACCGGCTGGCGCGCCATGGCGGCACTGGGCCAGGCGTTCGGCGACGAGGTGCTGGCGCCCTCCGCCGTCGGCAAGCGCTACTGGTTCTGAGGCGCAGCGCAACGGATCCTGTTCAACTCTGGACCGCCGCGAGGTATCGTACGCCATGACCTCCGACCCAAAGCCCCCCGCCGACCGCAAAGACCTCGCCGACGCCCTGGCCGCCTCTCTGCAGGCGATCGACGACGACTACACCGAGGAAATGCGCGAGTTGCGCGCGCTCTTCGAGGAGGCCCGTCAGGAGGCCGAAAAGGACGAGCCCAACGGCCAGAAGCTGAAAGCCCTGCTGCACGACGCCAACGAGATGGCCCGCACCTTCGCCACCCTCGATCCGGCCTGGCAGGCCGTGCAGCGCGTCGCCCGGATGTTCGGAATCCTCTAGCGACAGCGGTTTCATCCGCTCTGCGGGCCGCCATGGGGCATTTTCCCGGCAAATTTGCCTGCCCGGGATGCCAGACGGCCGATATAATGAAAAGCTGCAACCTAAGAAGATCCGGTCCACCGGGCGATCCGGGGATCGAAACGCGAGCGGGATGGACCAGAAATGACCGATATCAGTTACAGCTCACCGAAGACGACAGATGAGGCCGTGGCGGCCATGGTGGCCGCCAAGGGCGCCGGGCGCATCCTGGCCGGCGGCACCGACCTCCTGGTCCAGTTGCGGGCCGGCTTCGTGAAGCCCGGCACCGTCGTCGTCGACATCAAGAAGATCGCCGAGATGACGACCATCGAGGACAAGGGCGGGGGCTCGTTCAAGATCGGCGCCGCCGTCACGGGCATGCAGCTCCACGACCATCCGACCTTCAAGAAGGCCTGGCCCGGCGTGCTCGAGGCCATCAACCTGATCGGCTCCAAGCAGATCCAGGGCCGCGCCTCGGCCGGCGGCAACCTGTGCAACGCCTCGCCGGCCGCCGACAGCGTGCCGGCGCTGATCGCCGCGGGCGCCATCGCCACCGTGCAGGGCCCCAAGGGCCGGCGCGACGTGGCTGTGGAGAAGATCCCGGCCGGTCCCGGCCGCATGACGCTGGAACCGGGCGAGATCGTGGTGAGCTTCACCCTGCCGAAACGGCCGGCCGGTTCGTCCGACGCCTACCTGCGGCTGATCCCGCGCACCGAGATGGACATTGCCGTCGTCGGCTGCGGCGTCAGCCTCACCATGAAGGACGGCACCTGCACCGCCGCCCGCGTGAGCCTGGGCGCCGTGGCGCCGACAGTGCTGCTGGTCGAGGCCGCGGCCAAGGCGCTGATCGGCACCAAGCTCGACGCCAAGGCACTGGAGGCCGCCGCCGCCGCCTGCCGCGCCGTCTGCAAGCCGATCGACGACAAGCGCGGCACCATCGTCTATCGCACCAAGATCGCCGGCGTTCTGTGCAAGCGCGCCACCACCATCGCGGCCGAACGCGCCGGCAAGAACTGAGAAAGAAGCAGACAATGGCCAAGACACACGTTTCCACCACCATCAACGGCGAGCCGACCGAGTTCCTGTGCGAGCCCTCGCAGGCCGTCCTCGACGTGCTCCGCGACCAGCTCGGCCTCACCGGCACCAAGGAAGGCTGCGGCTCGGGCGACTGCGGCGCCTGCACCATCATGCTCGACGGCCGCATGGTCTGTTCCTGCCTGGTCCTGGCACCCGAAGCCGAGGGCAAGAAGATCGAGACCATCGAGGGCATGGCCCAGGGCGACCAGCTCCACGCGCTGCAGCAGAAGTTCATCGAGTTCGCAGCACTTCAGTGCGGCATCTGCACGCCCGGATTCCTGGTGGCCTCCAAGGCGCTGCTCGAGCGCAACAACAACCCGACCGAGACCGAGGTGCGCTACTGGCTGGCCGGCAACCTCTGCCGGTGCACGGGTTACGACAAGATCGTCCGCGCGGTCATGGAAGTGGCCGCCGACATGAGGGAGACAGCGCGATGAGCAAGCAGAAGTACAAGTGGATCGGCACGCGCCCCGACCGTCCCGACGGCGCCGACAAGGTGACCGGTCGCGCCCGCTTCGGCGCCGACTTCAACATGCCGGGCCAGCTGATCGGCAAGGTGCTGCGCAGCCCGCACGCCCACGCCCTGATCAAGTCGATCGACATCTCGGCGGCCGAGAAGCTGCCGGGCGTCAAGGCGGTGGTGACGTCGAAGGACTTCCCCGAGCAGCCCAACCTGATCGTCCCGACCGGCGAGATGCAGGTCAACCTGCGTGACATCACGCGCAACGTCATGGCCCGCGAGAAGGCGCTCTACGAGAGCCATCCCGTCGCCGCGGTCGCCGCCACCACCGAGGCCATCGCCACTGCGGCGCTGGCGCTGATCAAGGTCGAGTACGAGGTGCTGCCGCACGTGATCGACGTCGCCGAGGCGATGAAGGACGGCGCACCGCTGCTGCACGACCATCTCATCACCGAGGGCGTGAAGCCGGTGCCGACCAAGCCGTCGAACATCGCCAAGCGCATCGACAACGTGAAGGGCGACACCGACGCCGGCTTCAAGCTGGCCGAGATCGTGGTCGAGCGCGACTACACCACCCAGCCCGTGCACCAGGGTTACATCGAGCCGCACGCGACCTTGGCCAGCGCCGCCGAGGACGGCCAGGTGCAGATCTGGTCGACGACGCAGGGCCACTTCCAGGTGCGCGGCTTCTGCAGCCGGCTCCTGAACATCGAGACCTCGCAGATCCGCGTGACGCCGACCGAGATCGGCGGCGGCTTCGGCGGCAAGACCGTGGTCTATCTCGA
>JAUXWB010000097.1 GCA_030684475.1 Reyranella sp.
CCACTTCGTGCCGTCGAACCCCTGGGTCGCGCTGCGCTGGCGCAAGCCCGAGGACATCAAGGTCCATTTGCCCGAGGTGCTGGCGAAGCTGGGTATCGGCTTCGACGCCACTGGCGCGAAGCGCGTGCTTCCGGCCGAGAATGCCCTTGAGCTCAACGACGGCCGCCGGCTCTCCTATGACTACCTCGTGATCGCGACCGGGCCGGCGCTCGCCTTCGACGAGATTCCCGGCCTCGGACCCGATGCCAACAGCCTTTCGATCTGCCATGTCGATCACGCCGGCAAGGCGGCGGATCGGTGGGAGCGCTTCTGCCAGGATCCCGGCCCGATCGTGGTTGGTGCCGTGCAGGGCGCGTCCTGTTTCGGCCCGGCCTACGAGTTTGCGCTGATGATGAGCACCGACCTGCGCCGCCGCAAAATCCGCGATCGCGTGCCGATCACCTTCGTCACCTCGGAGCCCTACATCGGCCATCTCGGGCTGGGCGGTGTCGGCGACACCAAGGGCCTGCTCGAGTCGGTGCTGCGCGATCACGACATCAAGTGGGTGACCAGTGCCCGGGTCGACCGGGTGGCGCCGGATGCCGTCGAGTGCACGGAGATCGTGGCCGACGGCAAGCCCGGCCCGCAGCATCTCTTTCCGGCCAAGCTCGCCATGCTGATTCCGGCGTTCCGCGGCGTCCCCTGCCTGATGGGCGATGACGGCAAGGGCCTGCCGGGGCTCGCCAATCCCCGCGGCTTCGTGGTGGTCGACAAGCACCAGCGCACCCCGACCTACGCCAACGTCTTCGCCGTCGGTGTCTGCATCGCCATCCCGCCCTACGAGCAGACGGCGGTGCCGGTCGGCGTTCCCAAGACCGGCTATATGATCGAATCGATGGTGGCGGCCGTCGCCGAGAACATTGCCGCCCTGATCGCCGGCCGGCCGCCGGCGCGCGAGCCCACCTGGAACGCCGTCTGCCTCGCCGACTTCGGCAACGACGGCGTGGCCTTCGTGGCGCTGCCGCAGATCCCGCCGCGCAACGTCAACTGGTCGAGCCGCGGCTACTGGGTGCATGCCGCCAAGGTCGGCTTCGAGAAGTATTTCCTGCGCAAGGTTCGCACCGGCGCCAGCGAGCCGGGCTATGAGCGCCTCGCCATGAAGCTGCTGGGCATCAACCGGCTGCGCCCCGAAAAGCCCGAAATCCCACCGCCCGAGCAGGCGGCCTGAAAGGAACACGACATGACCTACTACATGAGCAAGACCCTCGCGCCGGGCTTCGACGAGGCGGTCCGGCGCACGACGGAGGCCCTCAAGGAGGAGGGTTTCGGCGTGCTCACCGAGATCGACGTGAAAGACACGCTGAAGAAGAAGATCGGTGTCGATTTCCGCCGCTACCGGATCCTGGGTGCGTGCAATCCCAAGCTCGCCCACGAGGCGCTGCAGCTCGAGGGCAACATCGGTACCATGCTGCCGTGCAACGTCGTGGTGCAGGAGGCGGCGGACGGTGGGATCGAGGTCGCGGCGATCGATCCCGTGGCCTCGATGATGGCGGTCGACAATCCCGGCCTCAAGGAGGCCGCCGGCCAGGTCCGCGACAAACTCGAGCGCGTGATCGCTCGCCTCTAGGCCAAAGCCCTATCGGACCGGTCGTTTTCGTCGTGTCGCCTTGGCGCGCGGCTGCTTCCGGCCGGCCGTCGACGGAACGCGAACGTCGCGCTGGAGATTGTCGTGCTTGTCGTCCATGCGGCGGTAGTCGATCGTCAGCTCCTCGCCCGCCGGGATATCCCGCACGGCGTGGTAGGTGACGTCGCCGTCGTCGGAGCCGAGGTTGGGATCGGCGGCATGATTCATGTACCAGCCGGTCGAGATGCGCAAAAAGTCGAGCGGTACCCAGTAGCCACCGGTGCTGCGAATGCCGAATTTCCTGTAGAGGGAGGCGTGGCGCGAGGCGTTGACCTGCCGGGTCGAGACCCAGCGGCTGTCCTCGCCGTCCCAGATGCGGACGACCTCGCCTTCCTTGATGTCCATGTCGGCAAAGCAGCCGATGCCGTGAACGCCGGAGCGGCCGAGATAGACGAACGCCTTGCTGGTCTTGCGCTTCATAAAAACTCTTACTCGTGATCGTCGAAGCCGTGCGGCCCGCGTGCTTACCCTGCTGCCCGCCGCTCTTCAATCGCGCCGACGAGCCCTCCGCAGGCGGCTGGCCCAGCGGGCGGAAGGGCGCTAGGCTTCCCTACCTTCAAGAGAGGAGAAGCCGAGCACGAACGCTTGGGCCGCGCGCCGCAAGCCGCAGCAGAACGGACAGCGCGCCGCCCGTTACGGTCACACGTTACTGGGAGGACACACCATGAAAAGCCGAACCGATTGCTTTGCGTTGGCGTGCTTTGCGTTTGTAAGCGTGGTGACATTGACGGTTGGGATGGCGGGCACCGGCTGGGCGCAAAAGGCCGGCGGCGTTCTCAAGATCCAGCACATGGACACACCGCCCAGCGCCTCGATCCACGAAGAGGCGACCGTGTCGACCGCCGTGCCATTCATGTCGGTCTACAACAATCTCGTGATGTTCGACCAGCAGGTCGCCAAGAACAGCTTCGAATCGATCGTGCCGGATCTCGCCACCAGCTGGTCGTGGAGCGCCGACGGCAAGAAGCTCGCCTTCAAGCTCCGCCAGGGCGTGAAGTGGCACGATGGCAAGCCCTTCACGGCCAAGGACGTGGAGTGCACGTTCGACCTGCTGCTCGGCAGCGACAAGCTCCGGCGCAATCCGCGCAAGGCCTGGTACAGCAATGTCGAGAAGGCAACAGCCGACGGCGATTTCGACGCCACCCTCCATCTCAAGAACCCGCAGCCCGCGCTGCTGGCGCTGCTGGCGTCCGGCTACTCGCCGATTTACCCCTGCCATGTACCGACGGCGGAGATGCGCCGTCGGCCGATCGGCACCGGCCCCTTCAAGCTGGCCGAGTTCAAGATGAACGAGGGCATCAAGCTGGTGAAGAACCAGGACTATTGGAAAAAGGGGCAGCCCTATCTCGACGCCATCGAGTTCACCGTCATCCCCGACCGCTCGACCCGCATGCTGTCCTTCGTCGCCGGCCGATTCGACATGACCTTCCCGACCGACGTCACGGTGCCGCTGCTGAAGAACATCCGCAATGATGCTCCGCAGGCGCAATGCACCATGCGCGCGACCGGAGTCAGCACCAACCTGATCGTCAACCGTGAGGTGCCGCCGTTCGACAATGCGAAGATCCGCCGCGCCATGGCCCTGACGCTCGATCGACAGGCCTTCATCGACATCCTGAGCGAAGGCCAGAGCACGATGGGCGGCGCCATGCTGGCCCCACCGGAGGGGGTGTGGGGCCTGCCGCCGGAGAAGTTGAAGACCATCATCGGCTACGGCGATGTCGAAAAGAGCCGCGAGGAGGGACGTGCGCTGATGAAGCAGGCGGGCTACGGGCCCGACAAGCGGCTCAAGATCAAGGTCAGCACCCGCAACATCGCCCCGTTCCGCGATCCGGCGACGATCCTGCTCGACCAGCTAAGACACATCTGGATCGACGCCGAGCTCGAGATCATCGAAACGGCCGTCTACTACAACCGCGTGTTCAAGAAGGACTACGTGGTGGCGCTGAACCTCACCGGCTCGGCGGTCGACGACCCCGACGTCACCTTCTTCGAGGGCTACGCCTGCGGGAGCTTGCGCAACTACAACAACTACTGCGATCCGGAGATGACCAAGCTCTTCGAGGCGCAATCGCGCGAGACCGACCAGAAGAAGCGCCTGGAGATGGTGTGGGAGATCGATGCCAAGCTGCAGGAGGACATCGCCCGGCCGATCATCTCGAACGGCAGGGCGGCTGGTTGCTGGCAGCCCTACGTCAAGGGCGTGACGATCCATACCAACAGCATCTACAACGGCTGGCGTTTCGAGGACGTGTGGCTCGATCGCTAGAGACGGAGACGCCGGCCCTTGTCCACCGCGACCGGGGCTGACGCCTCGGTCGCCGGGGACTGTCGGTAGCGGTGGGCCGGCCGATCAGGCGCCGGTCCGCAGCAGCAGCTTGCCCGCAACATGCCGTCCCTCGAGCCGGCGGTGCATGTCGGCCGCCTGGGCGAGCGGAAACACGCCCTCGATCGGCACCTTGAGCCAGCCCGCGAGGATGCCGCCCAGCACATGCGCGACGCCCGCCGCCCATTCCGGCGAGCCCTGATCGACATGGCCGAGATGCAGGCGCGTGAAGGTCTGCGAGCGCGGCAGGATGCGTTCGCGGATATTCTTGAAGGGCTGCCCCTCGGCCTCGCCGATGCTGATCACATGGCCGAGTTTCTTCACCACGTCGAAAGTGCGATCGAGCATGGTGGCGCCGTAGGAATCGATGGCGAGATCCACACCCTTGCCATGCGTAAAATCGAGCACCACGGCTTCGAAATCCTCCGTCCTCGTCAGCACGACGCGGGCCGCGCCGTACTCGAGCGCACGCGCCTCCTTGCCGGGCGTGCCCGTCGTGCCGATCACCGTTGCCCCAGCGTGAGCCGCAAGCTGCGTGCACATGAGGCCGACGCCGCCGCCGATGGCATTGACCAGCACGACATCGCCGGGGCCGACACCGCCGTAGATGGTCCAGAGCATGTGATAGGCCGTGAGTGCCTGGATCGGGAATGCGGCTGCCGTATCGAGCGCGATTCCGTCCGGCAGTACGATGAGTCCGGCCGCGGACGCCACGCATTTGCCGGCGTAGGCGCCACCTTTTTCAGGGAAGGCCGCGACGCGGTCTCCGACCTTCACGCCCGAGACGCCCGGCCCGAGGGCGGCGACGGTGCCCGAAACCTCGAAGCCCAGGACCATCGGATAGGTCATGGGGTGCGGATAGATGCCCAGCCTGACCTGTGTGTCGGCCCAGTTGCAGCCGGCGTAGGCGACATCGAGCAACACCTCGCCGGAGCCAGGCACCGGATCGGGGAGCTCGGCCACGGTGAGTTGCTCGGGCCCACCCGTGGCATGGATGACGACGGCTTTCATGGATTTCTCCGCGGCGGTGAGAGCGCCGGAAGGCCTTGCAACTTCAGCGCCAGGGCGCCACGGAAACCGGCAATCCGGCTCCCATTTATTTTACCAGAGAATCGAGCCAGCGGCGCGCGGGTGCGAAGGCGCGGAAGACGCGCATCGGCCGGTCAGCGACGGCGAGCATGCCCAGCACCCGGGCGACCAGCTCGGCCTTGTCGTCAGGCACCACGACGGCCAGTGGCCCCACCGGCCCCAGCGCGTGGAACTGCCGAAAACGTACACCCAGCACCAAGAGATCGTCGGGACCCATCTCGGTCTCGCCCCGGCTGCCGTCGAACAGCTTGCGGTAGGTCATCACCCCGCGGGAGGCCATCTCATCGAGCAGGGCCTCGATGTCGCCGCTCGTGACGTTGCCGTCCGCGACGGCGGTAACTAGCCGGGCTTCCGAATCGATCGTCCAGTGGAGCGACATGCGGTATGCGGAATCCTCAACAACAGTCTGCCTAGGTTACTTGCCAGTCGGGCAGCGAAAATGCCAGCCGCGCCTTGGATCGCTGGGCTGCTTTCAGCGTCGGCGTTAGGATGGGATGCACCGCGGAGGCCGTCGGCATGCTCACGTTCTATTTCTCGCCCGGCTCCAGTTCGATGGCGCCACACATCGCCCTGCAAGAGATTGGCGCCTCCTTCGAGGCGAGGCCGGTATCCCTGGGAAAGAAGGAGACGCGCACACCGGCATTCCTGGCGGTCAATCCCGCCGGCAAGGTGCCGGTGCTGCTGGTCGACGGCCGCGTGCTCACCGAGGTGGCCGGCATCCTGGTCTATCTCTCACGGGCATTCCCGGCGGCGAGGCTTCTGCCCGAAAATGACATCGAGGCCGAGGCGCAAATCGTTTCCTGGATGTCCTATATCGCCTCGACCATCCATCCGGCGCGGCGCCAGGGCCTGGAGCATGCGCGCGAGGTCTATGCAGTCGCCGACAAGCGCCTGGGCAAGAACGACTGGGCGGTGGGTGGACAATACTCGATCGCCGACATCCATCTGTTTCGCCTCTACTGGCGCTTCCGCAGCTCACTCGGGCCCGAGCCGGGTGCGTTCCCCAACATGGAGGGGCACTACGCGCGCATGATGGCGCGGCCGGCGGTGCAGCGAACGATCGAGATCGAGACGAAGATCGGCTACGAGCTGCCTGCCTAGAGGCGGGGCGTCGCTTTCGCCTGCGTCGCGATCCAGCGGCGCGCGCGAGCGACTTCGCGGAACATGCGCATCGGCCGATCGGCGGCGGCCATTGCAGCGTGGCCGCGGCTGCCGTCGAACAGCTTGCGGTAGGTCATCGCCTCGACCCCGGCCGCCTCCAACGTGTCGAGGAGGGCATCGGCCTCGCCGCGGGTCACGCCACCGATCGCCTCGGCCGTCAGCAACCGTTCCTGCGAGTCGAGGTTCCAATACAGAGGCATGTTGCGGGCGGAATCCTCGACATGGACGGCTATTTGCCGTTCATCGCCCGCCAAACCTTCTCCGGCGTCACCGGCATGTCGATGTGGCTGACGCCAATTTCGGCGAGCGCGTCGATTACGGCGTTCATGACGGAGGGCAGCGCACCGGCACAGCCGGCCTCGCCGCAGCCCTTGATGCCCAGTCGATTGGTCCTGCACGGCACGGAATGGTTCTCGATCGAGAAGTCAGGCGCGTCGGTGGCGCGCGGCATGGCGTAGTCCATGTAGGAGCCGGCCACGGGCTGGCCCTGCTGGTCGTAGACCGTGCGCTCCATCAGCGCCTGGCCGATGCCCTGGATGACTCCACCATGTGCCTGCCCCGCGACCAGCATCGGATTGATGACGGTACCGAAGTCGTTGACCATGAAGTAGCGCACGACCTCGACTTGACCGGTGTCGCGGTCGATCTCGACTTCCGCGACATGGCAACCGTTGGGAAAGGAAAACGGCGGATTGTCCGAGATGTGGCTGACGTCGAGCGACTGCGGCACATCGGGCGGCAGGCGGATGCCCGAGCGTAGTTTCTCGGCGAGCTCCACGATGCTGATGCCGCGATCGGTGCCGGCGATTGTGAACCGGCCGCGCGCAAACTCGATGTCCACGGCAGCGGCTTCGAGCACGTGGGCCGCGATCTGCTTGCCCTGCTCGATCAGCTTGTCGCCGGCCTCGAGGAAAGCCTGGCTGGCGACCAGCGCGGATTTCGAACCACCGGTGCCGCCGCCCACCTTGAGTTGATCGGAATCGCCCTGGAGCAGGCGAAAACGCTCGAATGGAATACCGAGCTGGCTGCCCAGCACTTGGGCGAAGGGCGTGGCATGGCCCTGGCCGTAATCGAGCGTGCCGCTCAGCATGGTGATGGTGCCGTCTTCCTCGAAGCGGATGCCGCCGTATTCCTTGGCAGGCGGCCCGGTGACCTCGAGATAGGAGCCGATGCCGCGGCCGCGCAGCTTGTTGCGGGACGCACTCTCCTGTCTGCGCTTGTCGAAGCCCTTCCAGTCGGCGGCCATCAAAGCCTTGTCGAGTATGGTGGTGAACTCGCCCGAATCGTAGTTCATGCCCGACGGCGCCTTATAAGGCATCTGCCCGGGTGCGATATGGTTCAGCCGTCGAAGCTCAACCCGGTCGAGACCCATCTCGCGCGCTGCCGTATCGATCAGACGCTCCATGTAATAGTTGCCCTCGGGCCGCCCGGCGCCGCGATAGGCGCCGACCGGCGTGGTGTTGGTGAACACGACCTTGGAGTTCACCTCCATCGCCGGTGTCTTGTAGACGTCGATGACATTCTTCACTGCATTGGTCGTGGCCGGCATCGGCGGATAGATGTAGGCGCCGGCGTTGCCGGTGCCGCTCAGCCGCACGGCGAGGAACCGGCCGTCCCTGTCGAGCGCCAGCTCGGCAATGCGTTGGTGATCACGACCGGCATGGTCGCTCAGGAAGCTCTCGGAACGTTCGTCGGTCCACTTCACCGGCCGGCCGAGCAGCTTGCCGCCCAGCAGCAGCGGCGCGTACTCGGGATAGACCTGCGATTTCATGCCGAACGAGCCGCCGACATTGCCGGTGAGGACGCGCACCTTATCCGGCGGCACGTTAAGCACGTCCCGGGCGATACCGCCGCGCAGACCCATCACGCCTTGGCAGCCGACATGCAAGGTCCAGCGCCCGGTCTTTGAATCGTAGGAGCCGACCGCCGAGCGCGGTTCCATGGCATTGACCACGATGCGATTGGAGGCGATCTCCAGTCGCGTCACGTGGGCGGCCTCGGCGAATGCCTTCTTCACCGCTTCGGCGTCGCCGTAGTGGAAGTCGAGCACCAGGTTGCCGGGGGCATCCTCGTGGATCTGCGGCGCGCCGGGCCTCAGGGCATCGGCGGGATTGGTGACGGCCGGCAGTTCCTCGATGTCGAGCACGACGGCCTCGGCCGCATCCTTGGCCTGCACGGCCGTTTCGGCCACGACGCAGGCCACGGCCTCGCCCACGAAACGGACGCGACCCTTGGCCAGCGACGGCCGCGGCGGCGTCTTCATCGGCTTGCCGTCGCGGTCGGGAATGTTCATCGGACACTTGAGCGGCCCGAAGCCCGCTGCCTCGAGATCGGCATTGGTGTAGATGGCGAGCACGCCCGGCATCGTCTTCGCCTCGGCGAGGTCGATGCCCTTCAACACGCCGTGCGCAATCCTGCTGCGCACCATCACGGCATAGGCCTGCCCCGGCAGATTGATGTCGTCGGTGTAGCGCCCTTCGCCGCGCAGCAGCTTCGGATCCTCGGAGCGCGGCACGGGCTGGCCGACGCCGAACTTCATCAAGGCAAGGCCGGTATCGTCGAAAGAGTCCATGCGTCTGACCTCGCAAATTCCAAGCCACCTCACCCCCGGGAACCATTCCCCAGGGTGAGGCAATCCGCTTCTGAGAAGCTATTTCAGCGGCGAGTAGTTCGTCGGCATCAGCAGGGTCGAGTGCATCTCGGCCAGCAGCGCCGGCCCCTTGGCGAGATAGGCCTGCCATGCCGGATCCTTCATCGCAGCGCCCCGCGCCTCGAAGCGCTCCTGCAGGTTCTTGTAGCGCCAGAGGTGGATCCACTCGTTGGGTTGCGGAAATTCGCCGGTCCACGCCCCCCAGATCGGCGAATACTTGTCGCGCGCCGCCCGCACTTCCTTGAAGTTCGTGCCGTACTGCGCGGCGCCTCCCATTTGGGTGCGATAGATGCGCAGCTCGTAGATGTTGCCGCTGGTGCCATCGTCCGGGCGGATATCGACCACGGCATTCATGAGCCGCAGGTCCTGGCGCTCGATCAGCGGACGGATCACCGGCACGTAGCCTTCGGTCCACGGCTTGTGCTTCATCAGCTCACCACGCAGACGCGTGCGCTCTTCGTAGCTGTCGTACTTCCACAAGTGCCAGATCTGGTTCAGCGCGCCGAATTCGGCTGTCCAGTAGCCGTGGTTGACGCCGTAATTCTGGCCGCGCGCCGGCCTGCCGATCGTCTCGGCGGCCTTGAGATATTCCGGCATCTTGCCGGGCTTCAGGGTGTAGCAGCGGAGCTCATAGACCATGTCGTTTCCTCTCAGGGGTGGGGATTCTTGGGCGGATGCGCCCGCACCGCTTCCTCGTTGATGTCGGCACCCCAGCCCGGCCGGGTGGGCACGATCAGCTCGCCATTCTGGATCACCGGCGGGTGCGTCACCAGATCATCCTTCCAGGGCACATCGTCGATATCGATTTCCATGATGCGGAAGTTAGGCATGGCGGCGCACAGGTGGGCGCTCATCAGCGTCGACATATGGCCGTAGAAATTGTGCGGCGCGCAGTTGATCTCATAGGCCTCGGCCATGGTCGAGATCTTGAAGGACTCGGCCAGCCCGTTCCACGGCACGTCGATGATCGACACATCGATCGAGCGGTTCTCGAAAAACGGCCGGAACTGGCGGCGCCCGAACAGCGACTCGCAAGAGGCGATCGGCATCGAGGCGCGGTCGCGGATCAGCCGCAGCCCCTCGGGATCGTAGGAATCGATCTCCAGCCA
>JAUXWB010000115.1 GCA_030684475.1 Reyranella sp.
CGATCAACTTGGAGGCGAGGTGAGTAAGACTCCTCGATGTCCCCCCAAACCTGGACGGCGTTGACGCGAGGAAGACGCGTCTACGTATCCTTCGAACTGACGCCGGCCTCGGCGAAGGTCGCCATGCCGTTGTGGCAGGCGGCGGCGGCTTTCAGGATCGGCACGGCAAGTGCCGCGCCCGAGCCTTCGCCCAGGCGCATGTCGAGGTCGAGCAGGGGGCGCTGGTTGATCGCCTTCAAGAGGCGCGTGTGGCCGGGCTCGGCCGAGCGGTGGGCGACCAGGCAGTGGTCGAGCGCGCGGCGGTCGGCGGCATGGAGCACCGCGGCGGCGGCGGTGCAGGCATAGCCGTCGAGCAGCACCGGGATGCGGCCCATGCGGGCGGCGGCGATGGCGCCGGCCAGGGCGGCCAGCTCCTCGCCGCCCACGGCGGCCAGCAGCGTGAAGGGATCGCGGGCGGCGATGGCGTCCTTGTGGCGGGCCAGTGCCTCGTCGATGACGTCGATCTTGTGGGCGAGCGCTTTGCCCGCAACGCCGGTGCCGGGGCCGGCCCAGTCGGCGCCGCTGCCGCCGAAGAGGGCGGCGCTGAGCGTGGCGGCGGCCGTCGTGTTGGCGATGCCCATTTCGCCCAGGCACAGCACGTCGATGCCGGGCTCCGCCGCCATCATGCCGTAGGCCATGGCGTTGGCGGCCCGCGCCTCGCTCATGGCCGGGCCTTGGGTGAAGTCGTCGGTCGGGTGGGCGAGGTCGAGTTCGTAGATGCGGAGGTCGGCGTCGATCGCGGCGGCGAGCTGGTTGATGGCCGCCCCCCCATTGAGGAAGTTCTTCACCATCTGCTGGGTGACTTCGGGCGGATAGGCCGAGACGCCGCGTTTTGCCACGCCGTGGGTGCCGGCAAAGACGGCGATCCGGGGCCGTTCCACGCGCGGATGGGCGCGGCCCTGCCAGGCGGCCAGCCAGCCCGCGATCTCCTCCAGGCGGCCGAGCGCGCCCGCCGGCTTGGTGAGCTCGGTCTGGCGGCGCACCACCTCGGTCTGGGCGGCCAGGTCGGGTCCCGGCAGCTCGCGCAGGATCCGGCGCATTTCGTCGAAAGTGGCGGTTGGGGCATTCATGATGGGGGCGGACCATCCTATATTCACCGGATCATGACCAGTCCCAACGAGTTCGAAGCACCCCCGGGCCGGCCCTCCTCGTTCGACGAATGGCTGCAGGCGTTCAAGGAGCAGGTCTCCTTCTTCACCGGCCTGAAGCTCGATGTCGGCATCCCGCGATGGCGATTGGCCGACGTCCTGCCGGTGCTGCCCTTCGTGGGCGCCTGTGTCGGCCTTGCCGCCGGCATTGTCTTCGCGGTCGTTCGGGGCGTCGCAGGACCGGGCTGGCTCGCCGCGGTGCTGGCGGTGGGCGCCGCCGTGCTGATCACCCGCGCGCTGCATGAAGATGGCCTGGCCGACACCGCCGACGGATTGGGCCCGCACGGGCTGGAACCGTCGCGGCGGCTCGAAATCATGCGCGATAGCCGCAACGGCACCTTCGGCGTGCTGGCGCTGGCGCTCTCGGTGCTGGTCAAGGTCGCCTGCCTCGCCCAGTTCAGCGGCGCCACCGGGTTGGTGGTGCTGATCGGCGCCCATGCGCTCTCGCGCGCCGTGATCGCCTATCCGCTGCTCGCCTTCTCGCCCGTGCATTCCGATGGGCTGGGTGCGCGGGCCGGCAAGCCGACCGACAACGACGTCTGGCTCACGGTCGGCATCGGCGCGCTGCTGGCCTTCCTGCTCTTGCTGGGCAAGGGCTTCTTCGTGGCGCTGCTGGCACCGGTCCTGGCCATCGTGGCCGCCTGGGCCGCCTCGCACTGGATCGCCAAGCGGCTGGGCGGCTACACCGGCGATACGCTGGGCGCCGTGCAGCAGAAGGCGGAGATCGCCTTTCTCCTGGTGGCGGCGCTCCTGATCGCCCGCTAGAACCTTCGCCATGGCAACAGGAGCAAAGGTGACGGGTGCCATCACCCGCTGGTGGTGGGTGCGGCACGCACCTGTCCCCAATCCCGAGGCGCGCTGCTACGGCCAGTCCGACAAGGACTGCGACGTCAGCAACGAGGCCCTCTTCAGGCACCAGGCGGCGCTCTTGCCCAAGGGCGCGGTCTGGTATTCGTCCAACCTCCTGCGCGCGCGCAAGACCGCCGAGCATCTCGCCAAGGCCGGCGCCGAGGTGGGCCGGCTGCTGATCGATCCCGCGCTGGCCGAACAGCATTTCGGCTCATGGCAGGGCCTCACCTATACCGAGATCGCCGAGGACCACGGCAGCAACCATCTGTTCTGGCTGGGACCGCCCGAGTTCCGGCCGCCGGGCGGCGAGAGTTTCATCGACCTGCGCGAGCGCACGGTGAAAAGCATCGAGCGGCTGACGGCCGAGCATCGCGGCCGCGACATCGTGGCGACGGCGCATGGCGGCACCATCCGCGCCGCCCTCAGCCACGCCTTCAGCATGCATCCCGAGGCGGCGGTGCGGTTCGAGATCGACAATGTCTCGATCACCCTGATCGAGCATTTCGAGCAGGCCGATCCGGCGCATGCCTGGCGCGTGGCCTTCACCAACTACATGCCGCGCGAACTGGTGATCGCGCACGGCGGGAGCAAGGCGTGAAAAGTCCCACCGAGCTCGCGGCGGACCAGGCGGCCTACTGGAACGGCCCGGGCGGGCAGGGCTGGCTCGCCTCCTACGCGCGCCTGGAACGCTCGCTCCTCGACATCGGCAAGACCGTCCTCGCCTTGGCGGCGGCGAAGTCCGGCGAGCGCGTGATCGATATCGGCTGCGGCAACGGCGGTACGACTGAGGCCCTGGCGCAGGCGGTCGGCCCAACCGGCCATGTGCTGGGGGTCGATATTTCCGAGATCCTGGTCGGTGCTGCGCGCGCGCGCCGCGTGCCCAACGCCACCTTCGTGGTGGGCGATGCCGCGGCGCATCCGTTCGAGGCGGCTTCCTACGATCTCGTCTTCTCGCGTTTCGGCGTCATGTTCTTCGGCGACCCGGTGGTGGCGTTCAGGAATTTGCAGCAGGCATTGAAGCCGACCGGCCGGCTGGCGTTCGTGTGCTGGCGCACGACGCAGGAGAATCCCTGGGGTCTCGTGCCGGTCCGTGCCGCAGCACCTTTCCTGCCGCCACTGCCGAAGCCTGGGCCGGAAGATCCCGGCCAGTATGCCTTCGGCGACCCGGCACGCGTCGAACGCATCCTGAAGGAGTCGGGTTTCGGCGCGATCGCGATCGAGCCGCTCGACGTGCCGATCTGGATGGGCGCCGATGCCGCCGAAGTGGTGGCCAACGCCGGCCGCTTCGGTCCGCTGGCGCGCGCCTTCGCCGACGCCACGCCCGACCAGATCGAGAAGGCCAAGGCCGCGATCGCGACGGTGCTCAAGCCCCATGAGAGCGCTGCCGGCGTCGTCCTGCCCGGGGCCTGCTGGCTGGTCGCTGCCAAAGCAAGCGCGGGTTGATGGAACACATCCCGACCTACGCGCTACCGCCGGTCAGCCTCGTGCTGGGCGGCGCGCGTTCGGGCAAGAGCACGCATGCCGAGAAGCTCGTGGCGGGCACGCTGTTCGGCGCCTCGCCGCAGCCGGCCGTCTATATCGCCACCGCCGAAGCGGGCGACGTCGAGATGGCGACCCGGATCATGGCGCACCGCGCCCGCCGCGGCGGCGGCTGGACCACGATCGAGGAGCCGCTGAAGCTCGCTTCTGCGCTCGAGGCGGCGGCAGCGCACGGCCAGCCGGCGCTGGTGGATTGCCTCACGCTCTGGCTCTCCAACCTCATGCATGCCGGCGCCGACGTCGACGAGGCGACCGACGATCTGGTGCGCGCGCTCGACGGTTACGCCTCGCCGGTGGTGTTCGTCAGCAACGAACTTGGCCTCGGCCTGGTGCCCGAGACTCCGCTCGGCCGTTCCTTCCGCGATGCCATGGGACGGATGAACATGCGCGTGGCCGAGCGCGCAGATCGTGTGGTTTTCATGGCCGCCGGCCTGCCGCTCCTGATGAAGGACCGCCCGGCGCCCCGATCCTGACCGGCCGCAATTCCGCCGCGAAACATGGTATTATTCAGGCTGTTGAGGCCATCTAGGCGCTTCCCCGGCGTCGGCCGCCAGCCAAGGAGCAGAAAATGAAGCTCGATCGCCGAACCGTTCTTGCGGGTGCTGCGGCCGCGTTCGCCGCCCCGATGGTTGTCTCACACCCCGCCCGTGCCGATGCCAAGCGGCAGTCGCTGGTCGATGGCTGCCTGGCGAGCGCGCAGAAGGTCCTGAGCGGCAAGGACTTCCCCGATGCCGTCAGACTCATGTCCCAGGCCAGAGGCGTGCTGATCATTCCCGAACTCGTCCAGGGCGGCTTCATCCTGGGCGCGGCCGGCGGGCGCGGCGTCCTGTTGGCGCGCACCAAGCCCAACGACTGGAGCTATCCGGTTTTCTACGGCATGGGCTCGGGCAGCATCGGCCTGCAGATCGGCGGCAAGGTCTCGGAGATCGTGTTCATCATCCGGACCGAGAAGGGCCTACAGGCGATTCTCGATCACAAGTTCAAGTTCGGCGCCGAGGCCGGCGTCACCTTGGTGGCAGTGGGCATCGGCCTGGAAGGTGCCTCGACCGCGGCGGGTGGCGCCGACATCGTGGCCTTCGCCAATTCCGCCGGCCTGTTCGCCGGCGCCTCGATCGAGGGCTCGTATCTCGACGCCGACAGCGACTGGAACGCGCACTACTACGGCCAGGGCGCCACCACCAAGGCGATCGCACTCGATCGCAAGTTCAGCAATCCTGGTGCCGAGCCGCTGCGCACGTTTCTCGCCAAGTGGTGAACTGCAAGTGGTGAGCTAGCGGCGGGCCTCGACCCGCCGCTTCAGCGCGTCGTTCATGGCGATGAACGCGCGCTCGGTATCGCCGAGCATGCCGGCGAACAGCGGTACGAGGAGCCCTCGGAAGCTTTCCTCGTGGCGCAGGTGGCAACCATCATGTTTCGGCTCGATGATGAAGGCGTGCTCGCCGTCGAACACGCCCGGCAGCAGGATGCGGCCGAGCCAGCGCAGTTCCCGCTCCGGCTCGGCGACCAGTATTGTCGGCTTGAAGGTCATCGACCGCCGGCCCGCAGGCTGCGCCGTCACCCGAAGACGTGCGCCGACGCGAGGCTCACCTTCGATGCGGCGGATGAAAGGGTTCCAGTCGGGATAGGTGGCGAAGTCGGCGAGGACGCGCCAGACCTCAGCGGACGACGCGCCGATGTCGACGGCCGTCGTTATGCGACGCACCCCTAGGCGGCCTTCACCTTCAGGTCAGGCGAGACCGAGAGCTTGGCCTTGGTCTTGGCCTTGACCTCCTCGACGCTCACACCGTCGGCGAGTTCGATCAGCGTGACGCCGCCGTCGCCCTTCTTGTCGACGGCGAAGACGCCCAGCTCCGAGATCACCATGTCGACGACGCGTCGGCCGGTCAGCGGCAGGCTGCACTCCTTCAGGAGCTTAGACGCGCCGTCCTTGGAGACATGCTCCATGGTGACGATGACGCGTCGGACGCCGGCCACGAGGTCCATCGCGCCGCCCATGCCCTTCACCATCTTGCCCGGGATCATCCAGTTGGCGAGGTCGCCGTTCTCCGCCACTTCCATGGCGCCCAGGATGGAGAGATCGATATGGCCGCCGCGGACCATGGCAAAGCTGTCGGCCGAGGAGAAGTACGACGTGCCCTTCAACTCGGTCACGGTCTGCTTGCCGGCGTTGATGATGTCGGCATCGACTTCGTTGTCGAGCGGGAAGGGGCCGACGCCCAGCATGCCGTTCTCGCTTTGCAGCGTGATGTCGACGTCGTCCGGCACGTAGTTCGACACCAGGGTCGGAATGCCGATGCCGAGATTGACGTAGTAGCCGTCCTTCAATTCCTTGGCGGCGCGTGCCGCCATCTGATCGCGGGTCCAGGCCATGGGAATATCTCCTCGCCCAAAAAATGTTCAGGCTTTGCGAATGGTGCGCTGCTCGATCTGCTTGTCGTAGGGCGCGCCGCAGAGGATGCGATTGACGAAAATGCCGGGGGTGTGGATGTGGTCGGGATCGAGCTGACCCACCGGCACGAGCTCCTCGACTTCGGCGACGCAGACCTTGGCCGCGGTCGCCATCATCGGATTGAAGTTCCGCGCCGCCTTGCGATAGACGAGGTTGCCCGAGGTGTCGCCCTTCCACGCCTTGACCAGCGCCAGATCGCCGACCAGGCCGCGTTCCATCACATATTCCTGGCCGTCGAAGACCTTGGTTTCCTTGCCTTTGGCCACCTCGGTGCCGACGCCGGTCTTGGTGTAGAAGGCGGGGATGCCCGCGCCGCCGGCGCGGCAGCGCTCGGCCAGCGTGCCCTGCGGGTTGAACTCGATCTCGAGTTTGCCCTCGAGGTAGAGCTTGGCGAAGGTCTTGTTCTCGCCGACGTAGGACGAGATCATCTTCTTGTCTTGGCCGGCCTCGAGCAGCAGGCCGAGGCCGGCGCCGTCGATGCCGGCAGTGTGGCTGACACATGTCAGGTTCTTGACGCCCGCATCGCGCATCGCATGGATCAGTCTGTCGGGAATGCCGACCAGGCCGAAGCCGCCGCACATCACCATCATGCCGTCGTGCAGCACGCCATCGAGCGCCGACTTCGCGTCCTTATAGACTTTGTTTGCCATACCCTCGTTCCGTGCAAGAGCCGTACCGTCCGCATATGCGGGAGGCGATCGCGGGCTGTCAATCGCGGGGCCTGTCCAGGATCACGATGGCGATGCCCGCTATCACCAGTGCGCTGCCGATCGCCAGCGGCCAGGTGACGGGTTCATCGACCAACACCACGGAAGCCGCGATGGCCATCAGCGGGACACCCAGCATGGCGAGTGAGGACGTCACCGGCGGCAGTGCCCGCGCGACCGACACGGCGGCCCAGGTCGCAACCGCCCCTAGAACGCCCAACAGGAAGAGGGTGGCCTGGATGATCGACCGGTCGAAGCGGACATAGCCGTCGGGCTCGAAGATCGCGGCAACGATCGCGACCAGAACCGTCGCGATCGCCATCTGCCAGGGCAGCACTTGTAGTGGTGTCAGGCGCCAGATATGACGCCGCGCCTGCAGGATGGCGATTGCCCAGCAGAGTGCGGCAAGCAGCAGGCAGCCGTGACCGAACAGGATGGCCCGGTCGCTCCAATCGAAGTGCGGCGGATCGACGATCACCACAACGCCGGCAAGACCGAGCAGCGCGCCCACGATGCCGCGCCAGCCAACGCGTTCTCCGGCGAACAGGGCAAGCGGCACCATCCACAGGGTCATGGTGTAGGCGAGCACGCCCGAGCGGCCCGCCGGCACCACGGCGACGCCGAGGTTGGCCAGGGGAAAGAAGCAGGCAATCTGGAAGACACCGACCGAAAGGATCACCGGCCAGTCGGCGCGTCCGGGCCAGGCGAGCCGGCCGATCAGCGCCAGGACGACGAACGATGTGGCACAGCACAGGCCGATGCGCGCCACGGCAAACCAGAGTGGCGTCGCCTCTGTGAGGCCGAGCTTGATCGCGGGCCAGGCGAGCCCGAACAGCAGAATCGCCGCGCCGAGCTGCAGCCAGGCCGCGCGGGGAATCCGTGTCCCGGTCATGGCACGGATTCCCTAGGCCCGCTTTGCCTTGGCGACCGACAGGGGTTGCGGCAGGCGCGTCACCATTTCCTTCGGCGCCACCTGCCAGAAGCGCTCGACCTCGCGGTCCCAGTCGTTCAGCAGGCGCGCGCCGAGCGGCGACTTGGTTTCGGCAACGTGCTCCTCGACCAGCTTTCTGACTTCGGCCTCCCAATGCGGATGGTCGAGGCGCTGCCACACGACCGTCTCGGGATTGACCTTGAGTTTGAAGACATCGGCCGGATCGTAGACGAACGCCATCCCGCCGGTCATGCCGGCGGCGAAGTTGACGCCGACCGGTCCCAGGATCACGGCGGTGCCGCCGGTCATGTATTCGCAGCCGTTGCAGCCCAGGCCCTCGACCACGGCGTCGGCGCCGGAGTTGCGCACGGCGAAGCGCTCGCCCGCGAGTCCCGAGGCGAACAGCTTGCCCGCCGTCGCACCATAGAGAACCGTGTTGCCGATGATGGCGTTGTGCTCGGGCACCAGCGGGCTCGAGACGGTCGGCTTCACCACGATGGTGCCGCCGCTCAGGCCCTTGCCGACATAGTCGTTGGCATCGCCGAACACTTCCAGCTTCATGCCGCGCACGGCGAAGGCGCCGAGCGACTGGCCGGCGGTGCCGCGCAGCCGCACGGTGACGGTGTCGGGCTGCAGGCCGGACATGCCGTACTTGCGGGTGATCATGGCGGCCAGCCGCGTGCCCACGGCGCGGTGCGTGTTCCGCACGCTGTACTGGAGCTGCATCTTCTCGCGGTGCGTGAACAGCGGCTGGGCGTCGCGGATCATCTGCGCGTCCAGCGTATCCGGTACCTCGTTGCGGCCCTCGACCGTGCAATGCGCCACTTCGCGGCCACCGTCGGCGCGCGTCAGCAGCGGGTTGAGGTCGAGGTCGTCGAGATAGCGGGCACCACGGCTCACCTGCCGCAACAGGTCGGAGCGGCCGACGATCTCGACCAGCGAGCGATAGCCCAGTTGCGCCAGGATCTCGCGCACCTCTTCGGCGACGAAGCTGAAGAGATTGACGACCTTCTCCGGCGTGCCCTCAAACTTGGCGCGCAGCTTCGGGTCCTGGGTGCAGACGCCGACCGGACAGGTGTTGGAATGGCACTGCCGCACCATGATGCAGCCCATGGCGATCAGCGAGGCCGTGCCGATACCGTATTCCTCGGCGCCCAGCATGGCGGCGATCACCACGTCGCGGCCGGTCTTGATGCCGCCGTCGGTGCGCAGCAGCACCTTTTCACGCAGGCGATTGAGCGTCAGAACCTGGTGCGTCTCCGACAGGCCCATCTCCCAGGGGATGCCGGCATATTTGATGCTGGTCTGCGGGCTGGCGCCGGTGCCGCCGCTGTGGCCGGAGATCAGGATCGTGTCGGCCTTGGCCTTGGCGACTCCGGCCGCGATGGTGCCGATGCCCGATCGCGCGACCAGCTTCACCGTCACCCGGGCCTCGGGATTGATCTGCTTCAGGTCGTAGATGAGCTGCGCCAGATCCTCGATCGAGTAGATGTCGTGGTGCGGCGGCGGGCTGATCAGGGTGACGCCGGGCGTGGAGTGCCGCAGGCGGGCGATCATCTCGCTCACCTTGAGGCCGGGCAGCTGGCCGCCTTCGCCGGGCTTGGCGCCCTGGGCGACCTTGATCTCGATCTCGCGACAGTTGTTAAGATATTCGGCGGTGACACCGAAACGTCCCGACGCCACCTGCTTGATCGCCGAGGAGGCGTTGTCGCCGTTGGCGCGCGGGCTGTAGCGCGCCGGATCCTCGCCGCCTTCACCCGAATCGGACTTGGCGCCGATGCGGTTCATGGCGATCGAGAGCGTCTCGTGCGCCTCGGGGCCGAGCGCGCCCAGCGAGATGCCGGGCGCCACCAGCCGCTTGCGCAGCTCGGTGATCGATTCGACCTCGTCGAGGACGACCGGCGCACGGTCGGTCTTGAAGTCGAGCAGGTCGCGGAGGTTGATCGGCGGTAGCTTGCGCACCGCCTCGCTGTACTTGCGGTACTTGGCGTAGGACTCGGTATTCACCGCGTCCTGCAGCATGTGGATGAGGTCGCCCTCGAAATTGTGCCGGTCGCCGCCGCGCCGCGTCTTGTAGAAGCCGCCGATCGGGAGCGCGATGATGTCTTCGTCGAAGGCCTTGAGATGCTGCTCGGCGACCTTCTCCTGCACGCCGCGGAGCCCGATGCCGGAGATGCGCGAGGGCATGCCGGGGAAGAATTCGGCGACCAGCGAGCGCGACAGCCCCACGGCCTCGAAGTTGCAGCCGCCGCGGTACGACGACAGGACCGAGATGCCCATCTTGGACATCACCTTGAGCAGGCCTTCGTCCAGCGCCTTCTTGTAGTTGGCGAGGCACTGGCCGAGCGAGAGCTTGCCGAACAGGCCGCGCGCATGACGGGCGGCGATCGTCTCCTCGGCGAGGTAGGGGTTCACCGACGTGGCGCCGACGCCGATGATGACAGCCGCGTAGTGGACGTCGAGGCATTCGCCGGAGCGGATGTTGAGTGACGTGAAGGTACGCAGCGACTGGCGCACCAGATAGGAATGCACCGAACCCGCCGCCAGGATCATCGGCAGCGCGGCACGGTCGGAATCGACATTGGCGTCGGTCAGCACGATGTGCAGGCAGCCGCGGCGCACGGCTTCCTCGGCTTCGTGGCAGATGCGGTCGAAGGCCTGGCGCATGGCATCCAGTCCGCCCTTGGGATCGCCACTCTTGATCTCGAATGTGCAGTCGATGCGGGCGGCGGTGTCGCCCATGTAGTTGCGCATCGCTTCGAACTCGGCATTGAGCACGATCGGCGACTGCAGCGACAGCATCTCGCTCTGCTCGGGGCTTTCGTCGAGGATGTTGCCGAGATTGCCGAGCCGCGTGCGCAAGGTCATGACGTTGCGTTCGCGCAGGGAGTCGATCGGCGGATTGGTGACCTGGCTAAAATTCTGCCGGAAGTAGTGGTGCATGCCGCGATAAGTGTCTGACAGCACCGCGAGCGGGGCATCGTCGCCCATCGAGCCGACGGCCTCTTTGGCATCCTCGACCATGGGATGGAGGATCATCTCGAGATCCTCGATCGACCAGCCCGAGGCGAACTGGCGACGTCGCAACTCATCCGGCTCGAAGTGCTCGGCCGCCGGCGTGTCCTGCTTGATCAGCGAGTCGAGCTCAACGGTGCGGCCGGTCCAGACCGCGTAGTCATGGGTATCCGCGAGCATGTCCTTCAGCTCGTGGTCCTTGTAGAGCCTGGGCTGGTCCATATCGACGGCCAGCATCTCGCCCGGACCGAGCCGGCCCTTCTCGACGATCCTGGCTTCGTCCTGCGGCACCATGCCGGCCTCGGAGCCGGCGATCAGCAGGTCGTCGGCCGTGCGCACATAGCGCATCGGCCTGAGCCCGTTGCGGTCGAGCCCGACCAGCGCCCACTTGCCGGCGACGGCGGCGATGGCGGCGGGCCCGTCCCACGGCTCCATGACGCCGTTCACGTAGTTGTACATCGCACGATGCTTGGGCGGCACGTTGGGGTTCGACGACGACGCCTCGGGAATCATCATCGACTTGACCATCGGCAGGTTGCGATGGCCGCGCACCAGCAGCTCGAACACATTGTCGAGCGCCGAGGAGTCCGAAGCATCGGGCTGGATGATCGGCTTCAGGTCCTCGATCGACCGGCCGAAGCCGTCGTGGTCGAGGCGGGCCTCGTGGCTCTTCATCCAGTTGACGTTGCCCAGGATGGTGTTGATCTCGCCGTTGTGCGCCAGCACGCGGAAGGGTTGCGCCAGCTTCCACTGCGGGAAGGTGTTGGTCGAATAGCGCTGGTGGAAGATCGCGAAGCGCGAGGTGAAGCGCTCGTCGAGCAGGTCGGGATAGAAGGCGCTGAGATGCTCGGCGAGGAACATGCCCTTGTAGACGACCGAGCGGCAGCTGAGCGAGCTGAGGTAGAACTCGGCGATGTTCGCGGCGATCGCCGCCTTCTCCATGCGCCGGCGCAGGATGTAGAGCTGCTTCTCGAACTCGCGGTTGTCGAGGTGGGCGTCGCCGCGGCCGATCAGGATCTGCTCGATCTCGGGCCGCGTCTCGTTGGCCTTCTCGCCGATCGAGGAAATATCGACCGGCACTTGGCGCCAACCTAAAATCGTGTGGCCGAAGCGCAGGATCTCGGTCTCGACGATGATGCGACAACGCTCCTGGGCCCCGAGATCGGTGCGTGGCAGGAACACCATGCCGACGGCAATGCGGCCGACCTGGGGGACTTCGCCACTCGAATCGCGGATGTGCTCCTTGAAGAAGTCCTGCGGGATCTCGACGTGAAGGCCCGCGCCGTCACCGGTCTTGCCGTCGGCATCGACGGCGCCGCGGTGCCACACGGCCTTCAGCGCATCTATGCCGGCCACCACCACGTCGCGGCGTCGCTTGCCGTCGAGCGCCACGACCAGGCCTACGCCGCAGGAGTCCAGCTCCTGGGCGGGGTTGTAGCCATAGGCGTCGGTGAGTTTGGCGGTACCGCTCCGATAGTCGCGGACGAACTGCTTGGCATCGAAGGGCCGTGCGGACATGACGTCGGATCCTTGGCAAGGAGAGCTAGTCGGAGAAGAGCTTGCCGGCCTCGGCCCAGTTCTCTTTCTTGATGTCGGTGAGGATGATCTGCACCGCGTCGGGCGTGCAGCCCAGCGCCCGGCAGGTGCCTTCGGTCAGCTCCTTCGCCAGTTTGCGGCGCTGGTCGAGTGTGCGACCCTCGAACAGCTGGACGTTGATCATCGGCATGGGTCTCTCCTCTCTCGGCTTTCTTGGTCAGTTCTTGTGGCTGATGGTGACGTGGCCGGGCTGCGCGGCCACCTGCTTCATCCAGGCGTTGATACCGGGATACTTTGACAGGTCGAACTCACCCTCGTGCGCCACGTGCGTGTAGGCATAGAGCGCGATGTCGGCGAGCCCGTAGCGGCCATCGACGAAGAACGGGTTCGTCGACAGATGCTTTTCCATCACATCGAGCGCGGCGTAGCCGCCCTTCATGCGGTTGGGCAGATCCATCTCCTGCAGCGGCGTGAGCTTGGGCAGGTAGTGCTTCCAGAAGCGCGCCACCGCGATGTTGGGCTCGTGGCTGTACTGCTCGAAGAACATCCACTGCAGCGTCTCGGCGCGGGCCTTTCGGTCCTTGGGCGCGAGCGGCGTGCCTTCGGTCAGGTACCAGATGATGGCGCCGGACTCGAAGATGTGGCTGCCGTCCTTGAGCTGCAGGGTCGGAATGCGGCCGTTGGGATTGCGCTTCAGGAACTCCGGCGTGCGCGTCTCGCCCTTGAGGATGTCGCATTCGACAAGCTTGTAGGGCAGGCCGAGCTGGGCCAGCACCACGCGAACCTTATAACCGTTGCCTGAGTCCATGTAGTCGTAGAGCGTCAGCATCTGTCTCTCACTCCGCCGCGATCCGCTGGGCGTTCAGGGCCTTGGCCGTCAGATATGAATGGATGCGCTCGGCGGCGTCGCGGCCGTCGCGCACCGCCCACACCACCAGCGAGGCGCCGCGCACGATGTCGCCGGCGGCAAACACACCGTCGAGGCTGGTCATCATGCTGCGCCAGTCGATCGTGAGCGTGCCCCAGTCGGTGACGCCGAGATCGGGCGTGGCCAGCGTCTCGGGCAGATCCTCCGGATCGAAGCCCAGCGCCTTCAGGACGAGGTCGGCCTCGATGTTGGCGTGGCTGTTGGGAATTTCCTGCGGCGTCTGGCGGCCGGAAGCATCGGGCATGCCGAGATGGATGCGTACCGTCCGGACGTGGCTGACATGGTCCTTGCCGAGGAATGCCTGCGGCGCGGACAGCCAGACGAACTCGACGCCTTCTTCCTCGGCGTGCTTCACCTCGCGCTGCGAGCCCGGCATGTTGGCGCGATCGCGGCGATAGAGGCACTTCACCGACTTGGCGCCCTGGCGCACGGCGGTGCGCACGCAGTCCATCGCCGTGTCGCCGCCGCCCACGACCACGACGTTCTTGCCTTCGGCATGCAGCGTGCCGGACTCGATTCCCGGCACCGCATCGCCAAGCCCACTGCGGTTGGCGGCGGTGAGATAGTCGAGGGCCGCGGCGATGCCGGGCAGCCCGACGCCGGGGGCCTGGATGTCGCGCGCCTTGTAGACACCGGTCGCGATCAACACGGCGCCGTGACGCCGGCGCAGTTCCTCCATCGAGGTGTCGTGGCCGACTTCGCAATTGAGGTGGAACGCGACCTTCGAATCGCGCAGCAGCTTTTCGCGACGCTGCACGATGCCCTTCTCGAGCTTAAAGTTGGGAATGCCGTAGATCATCAGGCCGCCGACGCGGTCGTAGCGGTCGTAGACCGCGACCTGGTAGCCCTTGCGGCGCAGCTGCTCGGCGGCGGCGAGGCCCGCCGGTCCGGCGCCGATGATGCCGACGCTCTCGGCGCGCTCGCGGCGCGGCCGGATCGGCTTCACCCAGCCCTGGGCCCAGGCGGTGTCGGTGATGAACTTCTCGACCGAGCCGATGGTGACCGCGTCGAAGCCCTTCTCGATGACGCAGTTGCCCTCGCACAACCGGTCCTGCGGGCAGATGCGGCCGCAGATCTCGGGGAAGTTGTTGGTGGCCGAGGAGAGTTCGTAGGCCTCCTCGAGCCGGCCCTCGGCGGTGAGCTTCAGCCAGTCGGGAATGTTGTTCTGCAGCGGGCAATGGATCTGACAGAACGGCACGCCGCATTGCGAGCACCGTGCGGCCTGCTCCGCCGCCTTCGCGCGGGCATAGTTGCTGTAGATTTCATCGAAGTCGCGACGGCGCTCGGCGGCTGGCCGCTTGTCCGGCATGGCCTGCGACGTTCCGACGAACTTCAGCATCCTTTCGGCCATGACCCAGCCTTTGATCCATTGATGTAATTTTATTACGCAAAGGACGTGCCGCCGGCGTCAAAGCTGCGCGTCTGCCGGGAATTCAGCACAGGCCAGTCTTATAGTCAATAATATTGACCTATTTTTCGAACAAAGAGGATAGATATTGGATGACAGCACGTCTGTCGAATCTGGAAGTGACATATGATACCGATAATGGACTAATAAAAAAGAGCAGCAGGCCTCGCTGCAAGGGCGGCCGCGCGCAATTCAGGCCGGTGCGTGCTGATTGTAGCGACCGCCGACGCGGAAGCGGTCGAGGTAGGTCGGCAGGATGGCCTCGGCGGCGGTCGCCTGGATGCCGAGGGCGGCGAGGCCAGGAGCACCGGGCCGCGCGACATTGTCGTGGGTCAGGAGATCGACCTGGTCATAGGTGAGCGGCGGGACCGGAAGGAACTCGGCGAAGAACCCGGCAATCTTCATCAGCCCGGCTGGAACGCCGATGATCGGCTTGTGACGGCCGATCTCGCGCAGCACGAGGGCCGCGATCTCGCGATAAGTGTAGATCCGCGGTCCACCCAACTCGAACACGGTCTTTGCCGTCTCGGGACGGGCGAGAACGGCGGCTGCGGCCTTGCCGAGGTCGCTCACGAACACCGGCTGGACCTTGGCCAGGCCGCTGCCCACGACCGGCACGAACGGCGCCATCGCCGCGATTCGCGCCAGGCGATTGAACATCGCATCGTCGGGCCCGAAGACCACGCTCGGCCGCAGGATGGTGGCCGACGGAAAGCCCGCAACGATTGCATCTTCCGCTTCGACCTTGGACTGCACAAAGCGATTCTTCGAACCGCGGTGGTCGGCGCCGATGCCTGAAAGATGCACCAGCCGCTCGACGCCCGCGGCGCTTGCTGCTTCGGCGATGGCGCGGGCGCCGGCGACGTGAACCGATTGATAGCGCTGCCGGCCGCGCTGGAACGGAATACCGGCGGCGTTGATCACGGCCTCGCTGCCGGCAATCGCCGCCGCCACCGACTGCGGCACCCGGAGATTGGCCCGCATCGCCGTGATCTGGCCAACGTCGCCTGCCGTCTTGACGGATTCCGCAAGTTCGATCCGGCGCACCGCGACCAGCACCTGCAGGCCCTCCTGCGCGAGCGCCCGCACAATGGCCCGGCCGATGAAGCCGCTGCCGCCGAAAACCGTGACCTGCTTGATGCTCATGGATGCTGCCTATAGCTCATCGTCGTTACGGTGCAAGAGCATGGCGCAGGGGCGCTGCGGTTGACATCGGCGCGGCTCCGCCCTAACTCACGGCCCGCAACAGCCCGCATGCCGTGCCCAGGTGGCGGAATTGGTAGACGCACTAGTTTCAGGTACTAGCGCTGAAAGGCGTGGAAGTTCGAGTCTTCTCCTGGGCACCATGCAGGGCTTGCGAGGCA
>JAUXWB010000117.1 GCA_030684475.1 Reyranella sp.
GAGATGGCGATCGAATGGGCCAAGATGCGCTCGACCTTCGGCGAGAAGCTCGCCAACCGTCAGGCCGTGCAGTGGATGCTGGTCGACAACGAGATCGACATCCGCACCGCCAAGCACTTCACCCTGGAAGCCGCCGAAAAGGCGCGGCGCGGCCTGCCGTTCCGCATCGAAGCCTCGATCGCCAAGCTCACGGCCTCGGAGGGCGGCGGCCGGGTGGTCGACCGCTCGATGCAGATCCACGGCGGCATGGGCATGACCAAGGATCTGCCCCTCGAACGCTGGTACCGCGAGATGCGGATTCGCCGCGTCGGCGAGGGCCCGAGCGAAGTGCAACGCATGGTGATCGCCCGCGAGATCCTGGGCAGCAATCTGCGATGAACGCGGGACCGCCACCCGGCCCGCTGGCGGGCGTCAAGGTCGTCGAGTTCGGCCAGAACCTCGCCGGGCCCTATTGCGGCCAGATCCTGGGCTTCCTCGGCGCCGAGGTCATCAAGGTGGAGCGGCCCGAGGGTGACGATGCGCGCAAATGGGGCCCTCCCTTCATCGAAGGCGATGCGACGGGCTTCATCGCGCTCAATCGCGGCAAGAAGTCGATCACCTGCGATCTCGGCGACACGGCGCAACGCGAGGCCTTGATCGAGCGGATCGGGGCCGCGGACGTTTTCGTCCACAATCTCCGTGCCGATGTGCCGGCGAAGTTCGGGATCGACGGCGCTACGCTGACCAGGCGTTTCCCGCGCCTGATTTATGCCGACCTCGGCGCTTTCGGCCACGTCGGCCCGTGGAAGGATCGGCCGGGCTATGAGCCCATCATCCAGGCGGTTGCCGGCCTGATCTCGCTGAACGGCGATCCCTCGGGCCCCGAGGCCAGGATCGGCGTCTCGATCATCGACCTGTCGACCGGCATGTGGACGGCGATCGGCGTGCTGGCGGCGCTGGCCAAGCGCTCCGCGACAGGCGAGGGCAGCCTGGTCAACACGTCGCTGTTCGAGAGCGGCCTGATGTGGGCCTCGAACCATGTCGCGTCCTACTCGGTCACGGGCAAGATGGCGCCGCGCCAGGGCACCGGCCATCCATCGCTGACGCCCTATCAGGCGTTCGAGTGCAGCGACGGGCCCTTGATGATCTGCCCCGGCAACGACCGCCTGTGGCGCAAGTTCGCCGAGGCGCTCGGCCATCCCGAGTGGCCGGACGAGCCGCGCTTCAAGACCAACGTCGACCGCATGCAGCAGCGCGACCTGCTGCTGGCCATGATCGCCGACATCATGAAGCATGAGAGCCGCGCCCACTGGTCGGCCAGGCTCGACACGCTCGGCGTGCCCAACGGCCCGCTCAACACGGTGCCGCAGGTGCTGGAGCTCGCCCAGGTAGCCGCCCTCGGCATGTTCGCCAGGCCCTATGAAGCGGCCGGCGCCCTGTTCCATGGGCTGCCGGTCAGCTTCGACGGCGTCCGCGCCGGCGGATCCCAAACCGCGCCCAAGATCGGCGAAGACAACGGGAAGATCTAGCCAGCGAAGCTCAGGCAGTACTCGCGCACACGCTCGATGGGAATGCGGGCGTGGCTCTGGACGATGATGAACTTGCCGCCGGGATCTTTCCCGTCGGGCAGCAACACCTGTCGCTCGAAGTCCTCGGCGGCCCAGACACAGGACTTTCTCGAGAACAGCTGCACGTCGGCGTAGTAGCAGGGATCCCAATGGGCGTGATAGTCGAACAGATTGCCCTTGAGTTCGGCCACGCTGGTGTAGAGCGAATATTCCGTCCACGGGACCGTGCCGATCTTGCGGCCCAGCCAATAGCAAAGCGACGTGAGCCCATCGATCGGCCCGAAGCGGAAGTGTCGGAGGGTCTGCGCCGCCAGATCGCCGTGGAGGATGTTCGGCGTCACCGACAGGCCATGTGCCTCGAGGTCGTAAGGCACGCCCGTGATCTGGGACACATGGCGCCACCAGTCGTGATGCGCCTTCGGCTCCCAGCGCGACATCGCCACCCTGTCCTTGATGAAGGTCGTGGCATCGAAGTCACCGACGCAGCAAACGTCCGAATCCAGCGTGAGGTAGCCGCCAAAACCCAGCATCGCCGGGACCTGAAGCTTCACGATCTGCTGCCGATACCACCCCGTCATCAGGTAGAAGCGGCTGCCGATGGGGAAGAAGTCGCTCTCGGGCCGGACCGAGATGTCGATATTCGGGAAACGCGGCAGGCTGCTGCGCAGCTCCTGAACGGCGCGGCGCGGCGCCACGACCAGGAGTTCGAATGGCTCGGGGCCACGCCAATGGCGCGCCAGCGACTCGATCAGGAGGCCGGCACGACCGAGATCGTCGCGGCGCGAGATGCGTCGCAGAGCGAGAGGAAGGATGGCTTGGCGAACTTCGGTGAACATCGGCCCGGTCGGGGTGGAAGCTACAGAGGGCGTCTGCCCACTGCCACTCCAAATGGTGTCGGAATCCTTCGCCTGCACCAATCAGCGGCATTTCGCGCACCGCTTCCGCCGCCCCGAGCGCAAAAAAACGCCGGGCCAACGGGCCCGGCGAGTTGAACAGGGAGGCTTCACGTCTGGGAGACGTGGGATCAAACGGATCCCGAGTTTCGATGACGATCAGAACAAACCTTTCGTATCGAAGACCTGATCACAAGGTAATCCTCGGGGGATGCATTGCTAGGGGCTATGTGGCGAACGCTGACATGCGGTGAGCGCATGCCTTTCATTAACTGTGCAATCCTGCACGTCTGGCCATCAGAATCGTGTTTCCGCGACCTTCCGAAGGAGAAAGTCGCGAAACACCGCGATGCGCTTGGAATGGCGCAATTCCTCAGGATAAGTGAAATATACATCTGTCGTGCGAACATTGAGATCGGGCAGGACCATCTCGAGCTTCGTCGACTCGCGGGCGAGATAATCCGGTAGCGAGGCGATGCCGAGACCGGATTCCACCGCGCGGAAGATGCCGTAGACGTTGTTGACGCGCAGCACCACGACCCGCGCCGACGGATCGACGTTGCCTTCGTGCAGCAGCCAGTTGACGTCCTGAACCGGCGCCCTGGCATCCTCGCCGAAGATAATCAGGCGATGCTGGTCGAGTTCGTCGATGGCCTTTGGCTTTCCGTACTTCTGGATGTAGCCGTGCGAGGCGTAGACGTGGCTGCGCACGGTCAGCAGATGGCGCTGCACGAGGCCCGGTTGACGCGGCATGACCATGCGGATCGCCACGTCGGCTTCGCGCATCCCCAGGTCGAGTTCGTTGTCCGACAGCACGAGACTGACGTCGATTTCGGGATACATCGCGATGAATTCGTGCATCTGGGCGGTGAGCCAGGTCGAACCGAAGCCGACCGTCGCAGTCACTTTCAGGCGGCCAGCCGGCTTGTCCTGGTTGGCACGCAGCAGCGCTTCGGCCGTATTCACCTTGGCGGCCATGTCGCGCGCGGTGCGATAGAGCAATTCACCCTGTTCGGTCAGGATCAGGCCGCGCGCATGGCGATGGAACAGCATGACGCCGAGCTGCTCCTCGAGCGCACCGATCTGGCGCGAGATCGCGGACTGGCTGAGCTTCAGCGTTTCACCGGCGTGCGTGAAGCTGCCGGCGTCGGCTACGGCCTGAAAGATCCGCAGCTTGTCCCAATCCATCGAACTCCCTTCCCGCTACCGCCGCCTACTCGGCGGCGTGCGCGAGGCGCGCCTCCTGACGCGCCAGCCATTTCTCCGCCTCGAGTGCCGCCATGCAGCCCGTCCCGGCTGCGGTGACGGCCTGACGGAAGATCTTGTCCTGTACATCGCCGGCGGCGTAGACGCCCTCGATATCGGTCGCCGTCGAGTCGGGCTTGGTGATCAGATAGCCTTCGCTGTCCATGGCGAGCTTGCCCTTGAACAGCTCGGTATTGGGCGAGTGCCCGATGGCGATGAACACGCCGTCGGTGCCAATCTCCTGCTCGACCCCGGTCTTGACGTTGCGCAACCGCACGCCCTTGACCAGCGGCGCCGGCGCCTTCTCCCCCAGGATCTCTTGCACGGCATGATCCCAAAGGACGGTGATCTTGGGATTCTTGAACAGGCGGTCCTGCAAAATCTTCTCGGCACGAAACGAATCGCGGCGATGGACCAGCGTTACCTTGGAGGCATGGTGCGTGAGGTAGAGCGCCTCCTCGACGGCGGTGTTGCCGCCGCCGACCACGACCACTTCCTTGCCGCGGAAGAAGAACCCGTCGCAGGTGGCACAGGCCGAAACGCCGCCGCCGCGGAAGGTCTCCTCCGTCGGTAGCCCCAGCCATTTCGCCGT
>JAUXWB010000119.1 GCA_030684475.1 Reyranella sp.
ATCTTCGTGCAGGAGCATGTCTGGTCCCTGGTGCGAACCCGCGGTCAGATGGAAAAGGTCGTGCAGGCGGTCGAGCGCGATCGCGGGCCCGTCCTTTATACGCTGGTCGACCAGGAACTGCGCGATCTGGTGCGCGACCATTGCCGGCGATTGCAACTACCCTGTGTCGGCGTGCTCGATCAGGCGATGAGCGTACTGGCTGTTCATTTCCATTCCAAGAGCGAGCAATGGCCGGGCCGCCAGCATCAGCTCGACGAAGGCTATTTCGACCGCATCGACGCCATGCACTACACGCTGGCGCACGACGATGGACAATCGACGCACGATCTGGAAGACGCCGACGTGATCCTGGTCGGCCCGTCGCGAACTTCCAAGACACCGACCTGCGTCTATCTCGCCAACCGCGGCGTGCGCGCGGCCAATGTGCCGCTGGTACCAGAGGTGCCGCCGCCGCAGGAACTCGAGAGTTCCAAGCGACCGTTGATCGTCGGATTGATCACGGATCCTGAGCGGCTGGTGCAGATCCGCGTCAATCGCCTGCGCCTGCTGCAGCAAGAGACTGAAACCGAATACACCGACATGGAACAGGTACAGCGCGAGATCCAGGACGCGCGCCGCCTCTATGCCCGCCGCAAGTGGGTGACCATCGACGTCACGCGACGCTCGATCGAGGAAACCGCGGCGGCCATCCTGCAGATGCTGGCAACGCGTCGTGAGCAGCGACTGCAAGCAGGATAGAAAGCCGGCACAACAAGGGAGTCGACCATGTACGTTCGTCTCATTGCGGTTGGTCTGATCATCGCCGGGTCATCGGCACACGCAGCGAATGGCATCGATGTCAAACGCGGCACGGACTCCACGGTCTACGGCAACTGCGTGCCGAGCCTGGTGGTCGAGAACAAGTCGGCGGAGACCATCGACTATCTACAGGTCGATGTCGTGGTGGCGCTGGGCGACGGCCGGGAACGCACCGTTGAACTGAAATCGGCCTACCGGGAGGGTGTTCTCAATCCGATCACGCCGGGAGGGAAGGCGATCCTGAAGCAACATCTCGATACTTCGGCCGCCCTCGGTGCGCCGTGCGGCGACGTCAAGATGCGCCGCGTCGTGCGCACGATCTGCGAGGCCCCCGGCGGCAAGACTTGTGCTTCCTCGGTGTCCGTGCAGCCGTAGCCAGCCGGAGTGACTATTCCGCCGCCTTGGGCAGCGGCTCGAAGCGGGCGTCGAAGTCGCGGATGGATTTCTCGACGGTCTCGGCCACCTGGTTGAGCTTGTCCTGGTTCACGACTTTCAGGCCGTACAGGTCCTTTACGTAGAACACGTCGACGGCGCGCTCGCCGTAGGTCGTGATGTGGGCCGAGGCGATCTGCAGGTTGAGCCGTGTCAGCGCGCGCGTCACCACGTGCAGGAAGCCCGGCCGGTCGCGGCCGTTGACCTCGA
>JAUXWB010000122.1 GCA_030684475.1 Reyranella sp.
CGATCGGCGGCAGTTCGTCGGTCAGGAAGTCGCCGACCTGCGCCTCCGGATTACGGCGCTGCGCCTCGACGAGCGGCACCTGGGTGTTCTCGTTCTCGATCGGGTCGGCCACCTGCATGTAGCGCAGCAGCTTGATCTCGCCGGTCTTGCGGTCGATCTCGGCACGGATGTCGTGCTCCAGCCCGTACTTGGCGCGGCCGGACTTCTGGATGGCCTGCTCCATCGCCTCGAGCACTTCCTCGCGCTCGATGCCCTTCTCGCGGGCGACCATGTCGGCCACCTGCAGCATCTCCAGGCGCGGGATATCGGCAGTCGTTGCCATGTCTCTGTTCCTCTTGTTCTACCGTGTTCGTTCGTACGTATTCGTTCGTGTCGTTCAGTGAGCCTGCCCGGTGCCCTGCTGGGCCAGGCGGTGTTCTTCGAGCAGCGCGGCGGTCATCTCGAGCTTGGCCCGCGAGACGGCCGACAGCGGCACGCCGGTTTCCTGGCCGTCTTCGAGGCGGAGCTTCACGATGCCGTCCTCGAGCCCCAGCAGGGTACCCTTGAAGCGGCGGCGGCCCTCGACCGGCTCGGCGGTCTCGAGGCGGGCCATGTGGCCCGTCCAGCGCGCATAGTCCTTGGCCCGCGTGAGCGGCCGGTCGATGCCGGGCGAACTCACCTCCAGCGTATAGGCGCTGGTGATCGGATCCTCGACGTCGAGCACTGCAGATAGGGCGCGCGACACAGTTGCACAATCCTCGACGTCCATCGGCCGGCCGTCGGCCGGCTCGATCATGACCTGCAGCGTGCCACCGCGGCTCAAAGCGACGCGAACCAGCTCGAAGCCCATGCCGACGATGGTCGGGGCGACGATGTCTTCGATTCGACGCAGCAGGTCGGTCACGCGGCGGGGCTTCTCGACGTTGGGGGTGGCGGGGTTTCGGCAAATGAAAAGAGCGGGTTTTTGGCCCACTCTTCTTGTTTGGTTCGTCCCGCGAACCCGATGAGGATGGCGCGATATAGTCGTAGTGCCGCCAACTGGCAAGGAAATCCGGCATGCCCTATGGGGCGATCGGGCCACCCCTCTATATATGGTGGGCCCCCGCAGACCGGCGCCTCAGCCGCAGGAAGGCCGGTTTGTGCCCGGCCAGCATTTTTTTTTCGTAGCGTGTGCCCGGCCAATCCTCCGGCCGGCCGCGCCAGTCGGCCGGACGCTCGGCCAGCCACTCGAAGGCGGGATGGGCGCAGGCATGCTCCACCATCCAGGGCAGGTAGCTCGGGTCGTCGGTCGCCAGCCTGAGTTCCGCGCCGGGGGCCATCAGGCCGGCCAGCACGTCGAGATTGGCGCGCTGCACGAAGCGCCGCTTGTGATGGCGCGCCTTGGGCCAGGGATCGGGAAACAGCACAAAGACGCGCGACAACGATCGGGGCGGCAGCGCCGCCATCACGAAGCGCGCGTCGTCGGTGAACAGCCGCACATTGGCGACTCCGGTCCGCTCGATGTGCGCCAGGCACTTGGCGACGCCGTTGATGAAGGGCTCGCACCCGATCAGGCCGACGCCGGGATGATGCTCGGCCTGCCAGACGAGATGCTCGCCGGCGCCGAAGCCCACCTCCAGCCACACGCCGTCGGGCGGCAGGGTGCCGCCGAAGGCACGCGCGAGATCGATCTTCGCGGCGCTCTCGGCGACGTCGTTGTCGGGCGTGACCGTGGGCTCGGCCGGCAGCGCCAGTTCGAGGCGGGGCAACAGCGTTTCGAGCAGAGACTGCTGTCCGGCCCGCAGCTTCTTGCCCCGCCGACGTCCGTGCAGCGTGCGTCGGCGGGCTTCTTCCATCGTGTTTTCCGTAACGCGCCCTACATGATCACGTCGATCAGGTACGGACCTTTTTGCGACATGGCGTAGGTGAGCTGCTTGGTGAGCTCCTCGAGGTTCTGCGCCTGGCCGCCCGGCACGCCCATGCTCTTGGACATCATCGCGAAGTCAAGTGTCGGCCGGTCGAGGGTCAGCATGTCGATGGCGCGCGGGCCGGGATTGGCCGCACCGACATCGGCGAGCTGGCTGTAGAGGATGTTGTAGGAGCGGTTGGAGAAGATCATCACGCAGACGTCGAGGTTCTCGCGCGCCATCGTCCACAATGCCTGGATCGTGTACATCGCCGAGCCGTCGCCGATCATGCAGATGACCTTGCGGTCGGGGCACGCGACCGCCGCACCAACGGCGACGGGCGCGCCGAAGCCGATCGAGCCGCCCATGTTGTTCAGCCAGTCGTGCGGCGGCGCGCCGGCGCTGAAGGGAAAGAAGCCGCGACCGGTCGTCACCGATTCGTCGACCACGATCGCGCCTTCCGGCATCGTGGCGCCCAGCGCCTGGCCGAGGCCGTCGAGCGTGAACTTGCCGGTCGGACGGTCGGGACGGCTCGGCTGGGCAACGCCCGCCGCCTTTTCGTTGAGTGCGCCCAGTTCGGCGGCCAGCGCCTCCAGCGAGGCGATGGGATCGCCGTCGACCGGGCAGAGCGTCGAGATCTCGCAATCGTCGGGCGAGAGCACGGAAGGCTTGCCGGGATAGGCGAAGAAGGCGAACGGCGCCTTGGCACCGCACAGCACCATCTGCTTGGTGCCCTTGAGCTGCGCCTGGGCGGTCTCGATCACGAAGTGCAGCCGCAGCACGGGCACGCGGCCCGAGCCGCGCTCGATGCGCGCCGTGCCGCCGGCGCCCTGCACCTTGCAGCCGGTCTTGGCGGCGATCTTGCCGGCAAGCTCGAGGCCGCGGGCACGCAGCGCACGGCCGCCGATGAACAGCATCGCGCCCGGCATCTTGAGCGCCTTGGCCGCCGCGACCACGGCATCGCTGGTCGGCTTGTCCGGCGCCGGCGTCGCCGGCGTCGCCGGCGTCTCGGCCATGCCGTCGGCTTCGCCCCAGGCGGTGTCGGCCGGAAGGATGAGCGTGGCGATCTGGCCGGGCGCCACGCGCGCCGCCTGGATCGCGAGCGCGCCGTCGCCCGCCACCGTCTTCGACGTGGGCGAGGTCTTCACCCAATGCGAGAACGGGCGCGCGATGCCCTCGATATCGGCGGTGAGCGGCGTGTCGTACTTGATGTGATAGAGCGCGTGCTCGCCCACGATGTTGACCACGCCCGAGCCCGCCTTCTTGGCGTTGTGCAGGTTGGCCGCCGCATTGGCCAGGCCCGGCCCGAGATGGAGCAAGGTCGAGGCCGGCTTGTCGGTCATGCGGTAGTAGCCGTCGGCCGCCCCGCTGCACACGCCCTCGAACAGGCCGAGCACGCAGCGCATGCCCTCGACGCGATCGAGCGCGCCCACGAAATGCATCTCGGACGTGCCGGGATTGGCGAAACAGACTTCAACGCCACCCTTCACCAGGGTCCGTACCAGACTCTCCGCACCATTCATCGAACCGCTCCCGAAACACTGGAAAAATGACCCGGCACCGTATTCCGTTGATCGCGGCCAAACCATTGCGATTCCTCGCAAATTCCAGAATGCGGAGCGCATTGCCGGTGCCCGACCGATGTTCTCTCTTTATTCTCAAGGATTTATTCAGTATACTTGAACCAATATTTCAGAACGAAAGACATTACCCATGAGCCCTTCGGTCCCCTCCGATAGCTCGACCATCGACACGACGTTTCTCGTCGGCCCTGAACTGGTCGAGTTCGATCGCCACGACCTTCCCATCTACGCCACCCTCGAATCGCGCTGGGCCGATGCCGGCCTCGACGCTCCTTCCTATGGCGCGTCGCTCGACCGGCTGTTCGGCGAGCCGGGCGCCGTCTTCGTGAGCGACACGATCGGCGCCCAGGAACGGGCGGCGGCCGTCGCGGCGGCGGAACTGCCGGGCGAGGATTCGCTGGTCGTCCTGGGCGGCCTGTCCGACGGGCTGATCCTGCCGGCGGCGGAACCACCGGCCTGGGTGGGCGCGCTCGAGGACAGTCCCGCGCGCGCGATGCCGTCGGGTGCCCCCCACGCTCCGGAGATCGTCACCCTCTTCGATGCCGGCATCGACTCCTACACCGCCGTACATCTGCACGACGGCAGTCCCTGGGACTCTGCCAGCGGAGCGTGGACCTTCGACCACACCGGCTGAGCGGAAGTGGACCATTCCGGGCCTCGCATGAACGGGCCTCGTTTGGTCGCTATGCGTGTTCTCACGCGCGGCCAAGCCCTTGAACCGGCGCGCGAATCGCCGCCGCCCCTGCCACGGAATTCACGACGTCACTTTTCAGAATGCGTGTGCCGGAACGTCACTCCGGTTTCGGCGTGGTAGCGGGCCATCCGCGCCTCCGCCTCGCGCAGGCGCCGGGCCAGATCGGGCTCGCGGGCCGGCGACGGCGCTGACGCCGATCCGAAGATCTCGCGACGAACCTGCCGGTGCGCGACCGTCGGGCGGTAGCGGTAGACGACGCGTTCGCGGCCGATCAGGGCGCGCTCCATCACCTCGCCGCGCAGAAGATCGGCCGCCCGGGCGGCCGCCTCCTTCCAGCGGCGCGCGAAATCGGGATAGCGGTCGCGCCAGCGATAGGCCAGGCGCCGGTCGAGGCCGGCCATGCGGCAGGCGTGGGCGACCGAGCCGCTCTTGGCGAACGCGCGCAGGAAGCGGCCCTGCCGGGTCCACGGCAAAGTGAGTTTGGTCATCTGGTAAGGTCCTGTTTGGGCAAAGAAAAACGCCCGGCAGAGGGTTCCGTCGGGCGTCTGGGGGATGGGTACACAAACCCATCGTGACTGAAAATATACCAAAACTCTGCTGAACTTGCAAATCTATTTGGCGCGATCCGGCGCACCGCCGGGCGCGTATCGACGGCCGGTCAAAAGAGGTAGGGTGGTTTCCGGTCCGCAGTGGGTCGCAGAAACATGGGGTTCGCATGACCTACAGGCTTTGGTGGACGGTGGGCTACGTCTGCACCTCCGAAAAGGAGTTTTTGGCCGCCAAGCACCGCCTGCTGCCCGCGCCCTACGAGATGCTGGACGACGCGCTCCGCCGCGCCCGCCAGGTCGGCCAGGCCGGCGGCGTCGCCTGGCTGATCGAAGGCGACGACCGGACCCGGCTCAGCCGGGCCGCAATCGAGAAGACGATCGAAAAGCGCGGCAGTGAACTCGCGGTCGAGCCGGCCGGCCGGCCGGCAGGTCATGGCGAGCGGCCGTTCGACCGGCGCGCCTGAAATTTACGCCGCGTCGCCCAGCTCGAGCTGGACGAGGTTCATCCAGTAGGCCGCCCCCGTCGTCAGGATCTCGTCGTTGAAGTCGTAGAGCGGCGAATGCACGTTGTGGCAACCGCCCTCCACCGTGCCGCCGTTGCCGATCATGATGTAGGCGCCCGGCTTCTTCTCCAGCATGAAGGCGAAATCCTCGGCGCCGGCGATCGGTGACGTATTGGGCTCGACATTCTCGCGGCCGACCGTCGCCGCCGCCGCCTCGACCGCAATCGACGTCTGCTCCTGGGCATTGATCAACGCCGGATAGCGGCGGTGGTACCTGCTCACCGCCTCGCAGCCGCCGGCCTGGGCGATGCCGGCCGCGACCTCGGCCAGACGGCGCTCCAGCAGCGACCGGATGGCCGGTGAGAAGCTCCGCGCCGTGCCGCGGATCAGCACCTCCGAGGGGATGACGTTGGGCGAGCCCGCCGTACCCGCCGCGATATGGCCGACGCTCAGCACCGCGGCCTGGCTGGACGACACGTTGCGGCCGATGATGCCCTGCACGGCCACGATGAACTGCGCCGCGACGAAGGTCGGATCGGTGCCGCGGTCGGGCATGGCGCCGTGGCCGCCGGTGCCCTTGAAGGTGACCTCCCAGCTGTCGGAGGACGCGAGCATCGCGCCGGGACGGATGGCGAAGTGGCCGACCGGGAAGCCCGGCATGTTGTGCATGCCGTAGACGACGTCGCAGGGGAACTTGTCGAACAGGCCCTCCTCGATCATCACGCGCGCACCGCCCAGCCCCTCTTCGGCGGGCTGGAAGATGAAATGCACCGTGCCGGCGAAGTCGGGCGCCGCCGCGAGCCGCTTGGCCGCGCCCAACAGCATGGTCGTGTGACCGTCATGGCCACAGGCATGCATCTTGTTGGGCACTGACGAGGCATAGTCGAAGTCGTTCTTCTCCTGCAGGTGCAGCGCGTCCATGTCGGCGCGCAGCCCGATCGTCTTCTGGCCCGGCCGGTTGCCCTTCAAGGTGCCGACGACGCCGGTCGTGGCGAGGCCGCGATGGATTTCGATGCCCCAGGAGGTGAGCTTGTCGGCCACGATCTGCGAGGTCCGCTCCTCCTCGAAGGCCGTCTCGGGATGGCGATGGATGTCGCGGCGGATGGCGGTGAGGTCGGCGAGGTCGGCGGCCAGGAGATCGGGGGTGTAGCAGGTCATGGCCGGAGACTAGCGGCGGCTGACCTAAAAAGAAAATGGGCCAAAAAGAAAACGGCGAAGCCGGTTGCCCGACTTCGCCGCTTCATACGTCCCTGAAAGAACGCTCGTCACGCTCTTCCGCGGGGCGCAGCCAACCGTGACCCTGGAAGGACCACGAAGGGCCAGTGAAATTGCGAGATGCCCGCTCGCCATCACCATCCTCGGGTGCAGACCGTCCATGCGCATGGACTTCCCGCAACGAATCCCCGGCCGCTTTTTCCTGCCAGCGCTCTCCCTCGCGAAGGGCGCGCATCGCCCCGTCGGACGAGTTCGCAAGGCACTCCGAGAACCCATCAGCGGCTTTCGCCACCGCGAGGAGTCTTTCGGCTCCTCTCCGCGTGATGCGACCACCACGCTTCGTTGAGAAGAACTTTCTGCCCCGGCGCGCAAGCCCGCAAGCGCGGTTTCAAAGGCTTTCCGGTGGATTGGCTGGAAAGCGTGGATTGAATCGCGCACACCACAAGGGAGTGTGGCGCTAGGCCTTCGACACGCTAAGCCTCGCCGCCATGGTTGTGCGCCCCGGTTGCATCCTGCACAGTCTGCTGCTCCTTCGTCCGCGATGATCGGCCATGACAGAGTCCGCCAAGCTCTCCGGAGCAAAAACCCGCCTCTATCAAACGCCGTCGTCCTACTATTCGATGATCGCGCGCCTCGCGCTCGCCGAAGGCCGCATCGCTCACGAGCGCATCTTCGTCGACATCCATTTGCGGCTGAGCCAGCAGCAACCGGACTATGTGCGCATCAATCCGGGCATGACCGTGCCGACACTGGTGCTGGCCGATCGCATCCTCGATCAGAGCCGCGACATCGCCGAGTATGCGCTCGGCTCGACGCTCGACCGTGAGACGAAAACCTGGCTCGACCTTCACTACGGCTATCCGATCGAGGAATTGACCTTCGGCGGGATTCTCGCCCGCAATCCCCTGGCGCGGATCCTGATCCCGAAGCGGCTCGAGGCGACCCGCCGACAACTCCTCGCACATGCCGCCAGAAATCCCGATCTCGCGGCCGTCTATGAGGCGCGCGCCGCGGTCTTTGCCGAGCGCGTCAGCACCTTCGAGCCGGACGCCGTCGTAAGGCTTTCGGAGCGGCGTCGCACTGAGGCCATCGGCTTCATGGACCAGCTCGAGCAGACTTTGGGCGATGGCCGTGCGGTGCTGGTACCGCCCGCCTATGGCGTCGCCGATGTCGTCTGGACCGTGTTTCTCGGGCGCATGGAATTTGCCGGTCTCGGCGCGGAGATCCCCAAGCGGCCAGCGCTCGCGCGCTACTGGGGCGCCATGCAGGCGCGTCCCAGCTTTTCCGCTGCGGATATATGGACCAAGCTTCATGTTGGCCGCCTGATCGGCGGGATTTTGGGCATCGGCAGATGACGGCAAAGCGTCGCGCGCCATGAGGGCCGAAGCGCGCCGCCCGAACAGGGTGGCGTCCGTACGCGCAAAGCGCTAAACCGCCGCCGCCATGATCCTGTTCCCCGCCATCGACCTCAAGGACGGCAAGTGCGTTCGCCTGCTGCGCGGCGACATGGCACGGGCCACGGTGTTCAACGACAGCCCGGCCGCCCAGGCCAAGGCCTTCGCCCAGGCCGGCTGCGAATGGCTGCATCTCGTCGACCTCAACGGCGCGGTCGAAGGCCATCCGGTGAACCGCGCCGCGGTGGTCGAGATCCTGAGCAAGATCAAGGTGCCGGCCCAACTCGGCGGCGGCATCCGCACCATCGAGAGCATCGCCCAGTGGTTCGACGCCGGCGTGAGCCGCGTCATCCTGGGCACCGTCGCGGTCAAGGAGCCGGGGCTGGTGAAGGCCGCCTGCAAGCAGTGGCCGGGCAAGGTCGCG
>JAUXWB010000125.1 GCA_030684475.1 Reyranella sp.
GGCGACCTGTTCCACGAGATCACCGCCTCGAGCCTGGTGAAGATGGATCTCGACGGCAACGTCTACGGCAAGGACGGCCGCTTCAACGCTGCCGGCTTCACCATCCATAGCGGCGTCTACAAGGCGCGTCCCGACGCCAACTGCGTGCTTCACACCCACACCCGCGCCGGCACCGGCGTATCGGTGCTGAAGAAGGGCCTGCGCCCGATCAGCCAGGACGTGCTCTCGGTGTGGGACGACCTCGTCTATCACGAGTACGGCATGCCGACGTCGCAAGAGGAATGCGACTCGCTGGGTGTCACTTGCCAGGGCGGCAACTCAGTGGTGCTGCGCAATCACGGCCTGCTCACGGTCGGCGCGTCGATCCCGGGTGCGCTCCGCCGCATGTACATGCTCGAGCGTGCCTGCGAGGTCGAGGTCATCGCCCGCGGCATGAACGAGGAGCCTGATCCGATCGATCCGGACGTCATCCGCCAGTACGGCGAGCGCGCCCGGCAACAGCGTGCCAACCCGGAATACGGCATGACCTACTGGAAGGCCGCTCTTCGCCAGATCGAGGGCAAGGGCATCGACTGGCGTCAGTAGGGGCCGAATTTCGCGAGCGACATTCCAAGGCGGCTGCTAGGCTGACCGGAAATGTCGAGCCAGGTCACGCGCAAGACTTATGGGACCGTCGCCGCCGATAGGCGGAAGGAGATGAGCGGCCTGGAGTTCGTCCAGGGCCTCGTCGACGGGACGCTGCCTCTCAATACCATCGCCCGGACCCTCGGTTATGATGTGACCGAGGCGACGAACGGCTGTGTCGTCGTGACGGCGACGCCAAATGAAACGCACCTCAATCCGTCCGGCACCGTGCATGGCGGTCTCGCGGCCACCTTGCTCGACAGTTGCATGGGGCTGGCCATCTGGACGACCTTGGAGAAGGGCGTCAGCCAGACGACCCTCGAATTCAAGATTTCACTGGTGCGGCCCATCACTTCCGAGACGGGGGTGATTAAGGCGGAAGGCGTGGTGTTGAACCGGGGGCGCCGCGTTGGCACCGCCGAAGGGCGAATCACGGATGACAGGGGCCGCCTGCTCGCGCACGGCACGACCACGTGCCTGATCTTCGAGAATTGAGAAGAGAGACTATCGTCCCTTCCACTCCGGCTTCGGCTTCTTGTTCACGAACGCATCGATACCGGCCTGCGCATCCTCGCGCTGAATGGCGCCGGCCATGAACTCGGTAGCGTAGGCGTAGGCCTGGTCGAGTTCCATCGTCATGTGCTTGTGGAACATCACCTTGCCCTCGGCGATCTGCTGCGGCGGCTGGGCGGCGATGTGCTGGGCGAAGGCCATCGTTTCCCTGTCGAGCTCGGCCGGCGGCACGACGCGGCTCACCAGGCCGTCGCGCAGCGCGGTCGCGGCATCGATCGGCTGGCCGGTGAACAGCATGTCGAGGGCGCGCTTGGAGCCGACGTTGCGGCCAACCGAGACCGACGGCGTGCCGCAGAAAAGACCGTTGTTGATTCCTGACGTCGCGAAGGTGGCGTCGCTCGAGGCGACGGCGAGATCGCAGGCGGCGACGAGCTGGCAGCCGGCGGCCGTGGCGATCGCCTGCACCTTGGCGATCACGGGCTGCGGCAGGTGCTTGATCGAGATCATCATGGCCGAGCAGCGCGTCAGCAGCGCGTGGTGGAAGGCGTAGTCGCGCGTCGAGGCGACTTCGCGCAGGTCGTGGCCGGTCGAGAAGGCGCGGGCCCCCTGCGCCTCGATGATGACGCAGCGAATCTCCCTGTCTTTCGCGAGCCTGTCGAATTCCGCCTGCAGCGCGTCTATAAGCTCGCCGGAGAGGGCGTTCATGGCCTGCGGACGGTTGAGCGTGAGGATCGCGACGCGACCCTCGTCGCGGCGCAACAGGACGGGTTCGTTGGGGGCGGCGGTCATGGCGGCATTCTATGGGAAGAGGGGAGTTGCGTCTTGCCGATGATGAGTCCGGCCGATCTGCTGGAGTTCCTGAAAGAGCACTTTCCGCAGGCGGCCCATCTTGGTCTCGCGATTGATCATCTCGACGACGAGACGATCCGGGTGCGCCTGCCGTCGCACGAGCGTCACCTCCGACCCGGTGGCACGATCTCCGGGCCGACCCTGATGTGGCTGGTCGATTGCGGTTTCTATCTTCTGTTGATGGGGCGGCTGGGTCCGGTGGCGGCCGCCGTCACGACCAACCTCAACATCAACTTCATGAGGAAGCCCGAGCCGGTCGACCTGATCGGGGAGGGCCGGCTGATGAAACTCGGCAAAACCCTGGCCGTGGGCGATTTCACGATCTGGAGCGATGGTGTGAAGGAGCCGGTGGCCCACGCGACGGTAACTTATGCCATTCCGCCAAAGAGATAGGTGCCAGGAGGTGTCATCCTGAGCGAAGCGTAGGATCCTTCGCTTCGCTCAGGATGACAATTGGGGTAAAATAATACCGCTACATTAAGTATTTGATAATAATAAGATATTCGGCATCACTTGACAGTGCCTGTCGTGCCCTCCATAAGCGCGCGCTCATTGGAAGAAAGAACCATGCACGCCCTCATTACCAACCAGACTCCCAGCACCAAGACTGCCGACGTGCAGAAGAAGTGGCTGCTGATCGACGCCGACGGGCTGGTGCTCGGCCGGCTCGCCACAA
>JAUXWB010000063.1 GCA_030684475.1 Reyranella sp.
CGTCAGCAGGCCGACCTCGACCATCTTGACGACGATGATGCCGAACCAGATCGGATCGAATCCGAGCTTGCTCATGACCGGGAAGATCACGGGCAGGGTCAGCAGCAGCATGCCGATGCCGTCCATGAACATGCCGAGCACGGTGTAGAGGACGATCACGAACAGCAGCACCAGATAGGGCGACACGCCGATGGCGACGACCCAGTCGGAGAAGGAGCTGGAGACGCCGGCGAAGGCGAGGAAACGTACGAAGATCAGGACGCCCCAGATGATGGAGAAGATCATTACCGTGAGCTTCACCGTATCGAGCAGCGAATCGAGCAGCCCGCGCGGCGACAGCGAACGCTTGAGCAGTGCCATGACAAAGACGATGAAGGCGCCCAATGCGCCGACCTCCGTCGGCGTCGCCCAGCCGGTGTACATGCCGCCGATCACCGCGCCGATCACAAAGACAATCGGCAAGGCGTCCGGCAGGGTCACAAAGCGCTCGCGCCACGGTATGCTAGGTGCCGACTGGCCAAGGGCGGGATTGATCTTGAAGCGCACGACGATGATGGCGGCGTATAACACTGCCGAGATGACGCCGGGAATGAAGCCCGCCATCAACAGTCCGCCGATCGACGTCTCGGTGATGATGCCGTAGACCACCATGATAGCCGAAGGGGGGATCAGCGAGGCAAGCGTGCCGCCGGCAGCAACCACGGCGGCGGCGATGCCTGGCTGGTACTTGAAGCGCAGCAGCTCGGGGATCGCGATGCGCGAGAACACCGCGGCGGTGGCGGTGCTGGCGCCGGACACTGCGGCAAAACCGGCAGCGGCGAAGATGGTGGCGACTGCGAGCCCGCCTGGCATCCAACCCAGCCAGGCGCGGGCGCACCGGTAGGCGCCCTGAACGATGCCGGCGTGGTGGGCGAGATGGCCGATCAGGATGAACAGCGGCAGGACCGACAGCGCGTAGTTGGTGGTGTCGGAGTAGGGGACGTGGCCCGCGATGCCGACTGCCTTGTCGAAGCCGCGCAAGGCCCACAGTCCGAAGAAGCCGACGAGGCCGGCGGCGACGAAGATGCGGACGCCCAGCACGATCAGGATGGTGAGCGCCACCATCCCGAGGATGCCGATAGTGATTGGCTCCATCAGGCGTCCTCGACGATGGGCGCGGGGACAGGCACTGCGATGGGTTCAGCCAAAGGGTCGGCGACGAGGCGCACGTAGGCCCACATTTCCAGGGCAATGCGAACGGCAAGGACGCTGAAGCCCACGACGGGGACCAGTTTGGATGGCCAGGTCGGCCATTGCGTATTGATCGTCGAATCGCCGATGTAGTAGGCGTTTTCGAAGAAATGCAGGATGCCGGGCAACAGCACGACGATCAGGCCGAAGGCGGCGGTCGAGGCCATCAGTTCGGCGATCCACTTGTTGCGCCCCTTGAAATGACCGACCAGGATCTCGACCCTGATGTGGCCCGCCTTGCGGTAGCAGTAGGAAATGGTCAGGAGCGTGTAGGTCGCCATGGTCTGCTCGATCAGGTCGAGCTGGCCATAGAGCGGGGCGTTGAATGCCCTGCGGAGGAATATTTCGGCTACGCCGACCCACATAACGCTAAAGATCACGACGCCGCCCACGACGGCGGTCGCGAACTCCACGAGTTGCAGGGCACGATCGAGGCGGTCAAGCGCCGCCCCGCCCATCGCTCGTTCAGGATAGGCCGACACGGCCGGCTTCCGTCGCTTGACGTTCCTAGCTCTTGCCGAGCTTCGCCTTGGCTTTCTTCGCCTCGCTGAGGATGAGGTCGAGCAGCTCCTGGGCGGGAACACCCTTGGCGGCGTTCTCCGTGACCCAGGCCTTCCACACCGGCGCCGCACCGACTTCTTCGAAGATCTTGAGCTCGGCCGGCGAATACGTGATGGCCTTCAGACCTTTCTTCTCCCAATCGGCGAGGTTCTTCTTGTCGGTCTCGCCGTGTGCCTTGACGAGCGCAGCGTAGGCCAGCGGCTTGGCCTTCTCGAGCAACTCCTTGTACTGCGGTGGCAGCTTGCCAAAGGCGTCGATAGCCACGACGGTCGGGCAGTTGTTTGCGCCCGGCGACAGGTTCGACGTGTACCATTTGGCGATCTCGGGGATCTTGTACGACGCGAATGCGTACGTGAATGGGAACGCCGCCGCCTGGAACACCCCGCGCTCCAGCGAATTGTATACTTCCGGTGCCGGCACTGAAGTCGGCACCGCGCCCAGATTCTTCATGGCGGCACCCGTGCCGCCTAGCGCACGTACGCGCATGCCCTTGTAGCCGGCCATCGTCACCGGCGCCTCGCCGACACCCATGAACTCGGACTGAGGCTGCAGCACCGACATCAGCAGCATGGCATTCCAGCGCTTGAACTCGGCCACGATATAGGGGTTCTTGTAGAGCACGTCGTGCACCATGGCGTGCACTTCGGGATCGGCCAGAGGCAGGCCCGGCAGGTCGAGGACGTTGATGCCGAGGTGCTTGCCGGGGTGGTAGCCGGTGCAGATCTGCGCCATCTCGAACGAGCCGAGTTTGATGTTGTCGAGGTTGTCGGGGCCTTTCGACAGCGCGTCGCCGTAGTGGATCTTGATTGTGAATTTGCCATCGGTCTCCTTGGCAACATAGTCGCTGAGCGCCGCGATACCGGCAGTAAAGGCCCGCGGCGGCCCCCATACCGAGAGATTCCAGGAAACTTTCGGTCCATCGACCGCGAACGCCGGCGCAGCCGAGGCTGCCGCCGCGCACACAGAGGCAAAAGCGACAACGCGAACCCACAAGCGACTCATCTTCGTTCCTTCCCAGGTAGGCTTTTTCACTCAGTTGCCGGGGAGGATGGCCTCGGAATCGATGGTCTGTCTAGCGGTTTGAACAACTCCGTTCGCAGGTTGGTACAAGGCAACCAGGTCGGAGAGCACCGCCCTCGCCAGCGAGGAAGTCTTGCCCTTCGGAGGGTCGAGAAGGGCCGTTCCGAAGCCGAGACAATCGGGTGATTCGGCCGAGTGAGTTCCTGCTCCCATCTTGACGAGGCAAGCGCACTAAGTCCTGAATCGTTACAGCCTGTTTCAGACAGTTTCAGGCGGGATATGTGGGTATACCAGGGACAATGGATAAAGAAGGGCCGCTCCGTGGGGAGGCGGCCCGCGAGCGCACTCCCAATGCGGTGAGTCTAGTGCGCGGTAGCCCGCAGCGTTTACAAGAATGCGATTGTGGTCGGGACCATGGCAGTTGAAGCACACTGGCGATGGGCGGCGGGGTTGCGCGGGCAACACATCAGGGCCGGTGACGTTTCCGGCCCTCTTGCTGTAAACTGCTGAATTCACGCGCTTGTTGCAGGCCGCCCCTGGGCACCATTCGCCAAATTCTCGCGCAATATCAAAGTGTTGTTTTCGGCCCTCGTGACGAGGGCCGTTTATTCGTTCGCTCGACGTTCGTGCCTGCCTGCCGCCGGTGGAAAGTTGGCATCCCGCTACTGAGCGTAAGTGCCGGGCAAACGAGCGACCTCGCGAAAGAATTGGCTTAATTGTTAACGTTAGCGATCTTGCTTCAAATGCCGCTTAGGCTCAGAAGGCAGCAAGGCAACGGCGCTCAGGGCTGTCTGTAGGATATGCGAGTGTACCTTTCTCGGATTGTTCGTGAGAAGACGTAACGACCGGACACCGAGGAGCTTAAGTACATAAACTGCTTGCTCATACTCACGCGGATGAGGCGGAACACCAAGCTGTGCATAGGCGTCCGCTGTATAGATGTTCTGGGTGCTCTCGAAAGTGCCAGCCCACGCTTTGTAAGCTTTCTGAGTTTATCTTGCCGCGCTCGGGGCGGAGAGAAGCTCCGCCCTCGGAAGTACGTCGTTATTGCGCGGCGCTGACGGTGGCGGGATAGCCCGCCACTTCAAGTGCTCGTGTGAAAGCGGCGCCGTCAGAGTTGGCGTCGATGGTCACGGTCTGGGTTTTGAGATCGACATCGACCTTTGCGCCTGCGTCGACGCTCTGAATTGCCTTGGTGATGATCCCAGCGCAGTGGCCGCAGGTCATATCGGGTACGTTCAACTTCAGCATTCGAAACCCCTAAATTAGCACCGGCACAAGTGCCGTTTCTTGAAGCTGCGGGTTCCCGCCAGTGGAAGGTCAAGCAGGTTTTTCCTGTGGCTGTACATTTTTGCGCTGCTCAGATCACACCGAGAAAATGTATTTCAAAACAGGTGGTTGAGGCGTGAGAAGAATTTTCTGCAACCTTGTTGACCTTCCAGTTACTGGAAGCCCTAGCCTCCGTTCATCAAATTCGAACAGAGGACAGGAACGATGAACGCCGTGCCCCAAATACCGCCCGCAACAGCCAGGCAGAGCTTCCCGATCGAGGGCATGACCTGCGCCTCCTGTGTGCGCCGCGTCGAAAAGGCCATCACGGCGGTGCCGGGCGTGGTAACCGCGACCGTCAATCTCGCGACCGAAAGCGCCGATGTCGCTTTTGATGGCCCTGCCAATTCCGATGGTGTCATCGCGGCTATCCGCGACGCAGGCTACGACGTTTCGGTCGACAAGATCGAGGTCGAGATCGAAGGCATGACCTGCGCGTCGTGCGTGGGCCGAGTCGAAAAGGCGATCGCCGCGGTTCCGGGCGTGAAGTCCGCGTCGGTCAATCTTGCCACCGAATGCGCGACCGTGGAACTGCTCGCGGGTTCCACGCCACGCGCGGCGATCGACGCCGCCATCCGCAAGGCCGGTTATGAGCCGCGCCGCGCGGAGGCAATGGCGACTTTGGTGGGATCCAACAGCCGCGAGGATGCCCGTAACCGTGAGTTCTCCAACCTCAAGCGCGACTTCGCCATTGCCGCCGTGTTGACGCTGCCGATCTTCGTGCTCGAGATGGGATCGCACATCTTCCCGGCACTGCATCATTGGCTGATGGCGAATTTTGACGATCAGCCGCGCTACATCGCCTTCTTCGTCCTGGCGAGCATCGTCCAGTTCGGACCCGGCCAGCGCTTCTACAGGAAGGGCGTGCCGGCCTTGATGCGCCTTGCCCCGGACATGAACTCGCTGGTGGTGCTGGGTTCGACCGCGGCCTGGGCCTATTCCGTCGCTGCGACCTTCGCACCGGGCGTGCTGCCGGCCGGCACCGCCAATGTTTATTTCGAGGCCTCGGCGGTCATCATCACACTCATCCTGCTCGGCCGCGTGCTTGAAGCCAAGGCCAAGGGCCGCACCAGCGAAGCGATCAAGCGGCTGATGGGCCTGCAGGCGAAGTCGGCGCGCATCGAGCGCAATGGCGAGTTCGTCGACGTCGCCCTTGACGATGTCGCCGCTGGCGACGTCATCCAAGTGCGTCCGGGCGACAAGGTGCCGGTCGACGGCGTCGTGTTGTCGGGTTCGTCGTTCGTCGACGAGTCGATGATCTCCGGCGAGCCGATCCCAGTCAGCAAAGGAGAAGGTGCGGAGGTCGTCGGCGGCACGATCAACAAGACCGGCAGCTTCACCTATCGCGCAACCAAGGTCGGCGCCGACACGCTGCTTTCCCAGATCATCCGCATGGTCGAATCAGCGCAGGGGTCAAAGCTGCCGATCCAGGCAGTCGTCGACAAGGTGACGGCTTGGTTCGTACCTGCCGTTATGGCCGCTGCCGCGCTCACCTTCCTGATCTGGCTGTTCTTCGGTCCGGAGCCGGCCGTCGCCTTCGCGCTCGTCAATGCCGTTGCCGTGCTGATCATCGCTTGCCCCTGCGCCATGGGTCTCGCCACCCCGACCTCGATCATGGTCGGCACGGGCCGCGCAGCCGAACTGGGCGTTCTTTTCCGCAACGGCGAGGCGCTGCAGTCTCTGAAGTCGACGGAGGTCGTGGCCCTCGACAAGACCGGTACGCTCACCGCTGGCAAGCCGGTGATGACTGATTTCGAAGTCACCAGCGGTTTTGAGCGTGCGACGGTTCTGGCACTCGTCGCTTCAGTTGAGGCTCAGTCCGAACACCCGGTTGCTGCCGCCATCGTGGCTGCCGCTAAGGATGAAGGCTATTTATTGGGTGAGGTCAGCGCTTTCGAAGCCGTGCCCGGCTTCGGTGTCAGCGCAAGGGTTGGTCAGCACCAAGTTGCTGTTGGAGCCGACCGCTATATGACCAAGCTCGGCATTGCGGTGGACACCTTCGCCGACACCGCAAGCCGCATGGGCAAGCAGGCCAAGACGCCGCTCTATGCGGCTGTCGACGGTAAGCTCGCTGCCGTGATCGCGGTTTCCGATCCGATCAAGCGTTCGACCCCGCAAGCCATTCGCGCCCTGCAGGCCATGGGTTTGAAGGTCGCGATGATCACTGGCGACAATCGTCGCACCGCAGAAGCGATCGCAGCCCAACTCGGCATTGACGAGGTCGTTGCCGAAGTACTGCCCGACGGCAAGGTCGACGCGATCAAGCGCCTGCGGGCCGGCGGCCGCGTTGTAACCTTCGTCGGCGACGGCATCAACGATGCGCCGGCCCTGGCCGAGGCTGATGTCGGCATGGCGATCGGCACCGGCACGGACGTTGCGATCGAAAGCGCCGATGTGGTGTTGATGTCTGGAGATCTGCTCGGTGTCACCAACGCGATCGCTTTGTCGAAAGCGACGATCCGCAACATCCAGCAGAACCTGTTCTGGGCCTTCGCCTACAACGCGGCCCTGATCCCGGTCGCGGCGGGCGTGCTTTATCCGGTCAGCGGCACACTACTCTCGCCGATGCTGGCGGCAGGCGCGATGGCACTGTCGAGCGTCTTCGTCCTCGGCAACGCGATGCGCCTGAAGCGCTTTCAGGCGCCCGTCAAGGAGACCGGCGCAGCAGTCGGCGCTCCCGTGCTTGCCCCAGCCGAGTAACGGCCTGCGGCCCGCCATCCTGGCGGGCCGGTCCTCCCCTTTCCTGTCCGGCCACGAGGATTGTCATGTCAGCTACGCTCCGTATTGAAATCTACACCACGCCAACCTGCCCGGACTGTCTGGCGCTGAAGCGTTGGCTGAACATGCAGAGCCTGCCCTTCGTCGAGCACGACCTGCGTGACCCCGCGATCGCCGAGGAAGCCAAGCGCCGAACCAGTGTGCGTGTAGCCCCCATCACCATCATTGACGGCAAGCATATCTTTTTCGGCACGTTTGCAGTGCAGCGCCACGAGATCGAGGCACTGCTCGACCTGACCAAGGTCGCGTGAGGAGATCATGACCTATCTTGCCCTGCCCCAAATTGGACGCCGCATTCCCGTTGCTGTAGAGCAGACCATCCTGCATGCAGCGCTCGAAGCCGGCCTTCCCTATCCTCATGGTTGCCGCGCCGGCCGCTGCGCCTCCTGCAAGTCGTCTCTCATCGACGGCCGGGTCGAGCTTGGCAAGCATTCTCCGTTTGTTCTGCGCACCGGCGTGGTGCTCGCCGCTAGGGGGGCGACGATCGGCAAATTCTCCGAGACCGCTGACGCAGATTTTCCGGCTGTCGGCGCCGAACTGGAGCAGAAATTGCGGGCGGCGAAGCCGCTCGTGGAAAGGGTGGCAACGCGCAGGCCCACCATGATGCTAGGCGAGGCGGCGAACTATGTCTGGACGCTCGACGGTGCTGTTCACGGCAAGGACAAGCCCTTGGCCGTGAGGCGCGGCGATCGTGTCGAGCTCAATTTCATGAACCACACGTCGATGTCGCATCCGATGCACCTTCACGGCCACCATTTCCAGGTGGTCGCGGTGAACAGAAGGCGGTTCGCGTGCGCCGTGCGCGACACAGTTCTCGTTCCGGCCAACATGGGGCAGGTCACGATCGCCTTCGATGCCGACAATCCCGGCAAATGGGCGCTGCACTGCCACCATCTCTATCACATGGTCGGCGGCATGATGACGTCGATGGCCTACGAGGTCTGACCGAGCGCCAGGGGGAACCATTTTTACCGTTCCCCCGGCGAACAAAGGCACTTGACCTTCCAGTAACTGGAAGCATTGTATGATGTCCAACTCACTCTAGGGAGAGCCAGATGAATATTGGCGCTGCATCAGAAAAATCGGGACTGCCCGCCAAGACCATTCGTTATTACGAGGATATCGGCCTGCTGACGGCTGACCGCGCCAGCAACGGCTATCGCGACTATTCGACACCTGACGTGCATCGCATGCGCTTTATCCAACGCGCGCGCCGCCTCGGCTTTTCGGTCGAGGAATGCCGACAACTGCTTTCGCTCTATAATGACAAGGAGCGCGAGAGCGCCGATGTAAAGGCGCTAGCCAAGACAAAGCTCGCCGAAATCGACCGCAAGCTGGTGGAGCTCGCGGAGTTGCGCGACACGCTTCGCCATCTTGTCCGCAGCTGCCAAGGCGATAGCCGTCCCGACTGCCCGATCATCGACGGATTATCGAGCTCTCGACGCAAGCAGTGATTGACACCCCAGCACGATGAAAGAGCAGGCTCGCACAATCCAGCGGACCTTGAATGAAGGGAAAAATTGACTGATCTCTTTTCGTTACACATTCCAGATTCTTATTGGCGGACTCATTGTCTTGAGTCTCGCACTTAGCCATCATCGACAACGCGTCGATTTCCAATGGGAAAGAAAACCTGGAACGCCTTGTATTGTCGCTCGAGGTCCAAGTTAGAAAGGGCACGCCGCCACTGTTTGGCGTTGGAGCGCTCCAGTTCTAGGAATTCGAGGTTCTGCCATCGCGCGATGCCTCTTCTTCCGGAGAAGGCTCGAACAAAATGCTGCGCTTGTCCTCAAGCATGACGGTTTTGCCGCCGCCTACATGCGGTCTCGACCGGGCGGCCGCGAGCGGGCATGCTGGCGGAACGCCGCACGCCACCACGACGCAGGGGACAGACATGCCGAAGACGCGATTCCTCATCCAGGTTCCGGGCAAGGCTGACATCGGCTGCAACACGGCCGACGAGGTCCTGGACGCGCTCAACGACTTGAAGAATGCCAAGGGCGTCACGGTCACCGACCAGCAGACCGGGATGAAGGACCTGAGCCGGGAGGCGATCGTGGCCCTGGCGAACGACGAACGCGAGTAGAAGGGCAGACGGGCTCGCGCTCAGGCCGGCACGCGCCCTGACCCACTGCCAGAAGGGCTGAAGGTCGGTCAGCCGGGCGCCTGAAAGAGAAAACGCCAGCGGCGGGTGCGCCCAGAAGACGAGAAGTGGCGGATCGTAGCGGAGAGGCATGGACGCCCGGTTCCAGGAGCTTCCGCCACCGAAAGCCGAGAACGTGTGCCTTGATCATGGGTGGAATTGTCGATTCACTGGAGAGGCGACGCTTGAGGGCCGTTTACTTCTCGGCCCCCTCGCTGCAAGGCTTTGAATTCCCGTGCTTCTTGTAGGTCGCCCCTGGGCACCATTTCCTCAAATGCACGCCCGCTAGCTATTTGGTCGCGGCCAGATTGACCGACCCGCCTCGAGGCCGACGGCATCAAGACGCCGCTGGAGCTGCGTGCCGCCGAGCCGTCAGACTGCGGTGGCTCCGCGGGACGACCGCGATGCTCAATGGGTGTTCCGTGTGTCAGGGGCTGCCTGCGCGTTGCATCCTTCTTCCGCTTCGCCCGTTATTACAAGGTCAATTTGGGGGATCGCATGCGGGATCGGATTTTGGCGTCGATTCTGGCCTGTGCGCTTTTCGCGCCGACAACGGCTGTCGCTCAGTCGTCCTGGGTGTACGAGGTTCGCGGGGGCGTGCTGGCGCATGACATCCCGATCGTCGCCGCCGGCCGCTACGAAAGCGGGGTCAGCCTCAATGCCGAGATCGCCTTTACCCCTTCGTTGCCGCTGTTCGGTGGGGCGATCCGGCCGGTCCTCGGCGGCTCTTTCGCGCCCAACGGCCAGACGAGCTGGGTCTATGTCGATGCGAGATGGGAGTGGGCCGGCCCGCTGTTCTTCTTCGGCATCGGCGTCGGGCCGGCGATACAAACTGGCAATAATCTCTATGTCTCGACGGGCGGCCAAAAGGCATTGGGCTCGCGCGTGCTGTTCCACATTCCGCTTGAGATTGGCCTGCAGATTACGCCACAGGTCCGCGTGTCAGCCTTCTACGAGCACGTCTCCAACGGCTACACGGCCTTTCCCAATCCCGGCATGGACAATATAGGTGGCCGCCTCGCCTTCCGCTTCTGACTCAGAGCAGCACCGAGAGCGTGCCGAAGGCCATGGAAGCGGAGCCCCGGCTTGACCAGCGATTCTTCTTCGAGCTTCTTCACCAATTGCCAGAGGTTCGTTTGAAGTCCGTCGCGAGTGTAAGGTTGAGCTCGCTCGTTCACGACAATCTGGGTGCCCTCGCGTTTGGCGTTGTTCAGTTCATCACGCAGCGGCCGTGGCGCGCGGATGTGGACAGACGTGGCCGGATCCTTAGCTCCGGCCTTTCGGAACGCCTGCCGAAGCCCAAGCGCAGGCCTCGACCAGGCGCGGCGCCTGCTCCTCCCACGCGGGGCGGCGCACCTCCATACCTTGGCAGCGCGTCGTGTTTCCAAGGCGGGCGGGTCAACATCCGCAGCGCTACCGTCAGATCGGAACCTTCCGGCGCCTTGTCCGTTAATCACCATGGGGAAGTGCCCCGCTTCTTGAAGGAGAACAATGATGATGGGCGGAAGCGAAGGCTGGGGATGGGGGATGGGTTGGGGAATGGGTGGATTTGGTGGGATCGGGGTGATTGCAATCGTTCTGATCGCCCTCGGTATTGCTGCTATTGCGCTCCGCCGTCGAAATTCGTGACGCCACGTAGCGGGCTGGCCTTCGACTGCCGGCCGCTCTGTTGAGGTGTTCAGGTGCAATACTACATAGCCAAGATTGTGGATGGCGGCTTCTCCGTCGTCGTGGAACGAGTCATCCAGGCACTCAAGGCTGAGGGCTTTGGCGTTCTGACCGAAATCGACGTCAAAGCGACGATGAAGAAGAAACTCGATATCGATTTCCGAGAGTATCGAATACTTGGCGCATGTAATCCTCCGCTCGCGCACCGGGCGCTGACCGCCGATGACAAGATCGGAACCATGCTCCCGTGCAACGTGATCGTGCAGGATCTCAGTGGTGGCCGGATCGAAGTAGCGGCGATCGACCCGGCAGTATCGATGGAGCATGTCGGCAATCCGACACTCAAGACAATTGCCGACTCCGTCACTGACAAGCTCAGGCGCGTCATCGCCGCAATCTGACAAGCTCGCCGAAACTTGCAAATGAATGACGTGGTCGGCTGCGCCAACCGTACGTTCACCGACCAAGGAGAACTACAATGATTAAATTGAAATTTCTGACACTCGCGGCAACGGTTGCTCTTGTCGGTACGTGGCCTCTTGTCGCGTCAGCTCAATCGGCCAAGGATGGCCATCACCCTCCCGGCGCAGCCGGCGGCCAAGCATCGCCACAGACCTCCCCCGGCGCGCCGCCGGGCATGGCCGGACAACCGGGCATGATGGGCGGGTCGCCCATGATGAAGATGATGGCGATGATGAAGACAATGCACGGCGACGACGCGCCTGGCATGGCCATGATCGATCACATCGAGGGGCGTATTGCCTTCCTTCGGGCCGAACTCAAGATCACCGATGCACAGGCGGGCGCCTGGGATGCGTTCGCTGCCGCGCTTAGGGCGAACGCAAAAGCCCTTACCGCCGCGCGCGAACCGATGATGGGCCAGATGAAGACGGGCCAGGCGGCGATGAGTGCCGGGCAATCGCAAGCCCCGATGATGCCGGCCCAGACTTTGGCACAGCGTCTTGACGCCCAGGAACGCTGGCAGACCGCGCGGCTCGAGGGCACGCGCGCCATCAAGACCGCCTTTGTGAAGCTCAACGAGGTCCTGTCGCCGGAGCAAAAGACAGCCGCCGATGAGCTGCTTCCGCCAAACATGGGTATGGGTATG
>JAUXWB010000143.1 GCA_030684475.1 Reyranella sp.
GGCGACCGAAGCGCCGGTATAGCGGAACAGCAGCAGCGACAGGCTGACGCCCATCAGCGCCGTGACCGCCCAGTAGACCGCCTGCACCGATCCGACGCTCATCTTGGCGGCGCGGAAGGAGGTGAGCAGCAGCAGGCCGAGTGGCGCGAAGATCGCGATCCAGCCCAGCATGTTCAGGCCGACGACGCGGCCCGTCTGGACCTGGAAGAACAGACCCGCGAGTTCCGGCGAACTGAACAGGCCGAAGGCGACGATGCCCGACAGCGCGAGGCCCGAAGCCATGTAGTTGTAGACGCGCACCATGTGGGCGCGCAGACCGACATCGAACGACGCCTGGTCGGCAATCGTGCCGGCGCGACTAAAGGTGTCGAAGTTCGGATTTGCCATTTTGGTTCAAGCCTCCAAGGGGGCCTCATTGTCGAGCCCCTGCGTTGCGTAATTTGGGCACTCAGGCCGTATGAATCAATAGAGATAAAGCCTTGAATTGTTGCGTTTTACTTTCAATTTCGGGAAAATTTCTCTTCATTCATTGCGAAGCAGGGCGAGCGGACGCTGCCGGAGCGCCGCCAAAGTGCCCGCCAGACCGAAGGCCAGGGTGAGCGCCATCGCGCCCACGGCGACGGCAACGGCGACCACCGGCAAGAACGTCCAGTCGAGCCCCATCAGCCGGCTGATCACCAACCAGGCCCCGAGGGTGCCGACGCCCAGTGCCGCCAGCGCCGTGGCGAGGCCGAGGAAGGCGAACTCCCAGGCGAAGATCCCGGCAATGCGCGCCCGCGTCGCTCCAAGCACCTTCATCACCACCGCCTCATGCACTCGGCGCTGCTGGGTGGCGAGCATGGCGCCGGCCAGCACCAGGACGCCGGCAAGGATGCTGAGGAAGCCGATGACTCGGCTCGCCAGCCCGATATTGCCGAGCACGCCCGCCGCCGTCTCGATGGCGTCACGGATCCGCACTACGGTGACATTGGGAAACTGGTCGGTGACGGCCGTGAAGATCGCATCCTCGGCCTCGGGCGTGGATTTCACAGTGGCCAGGAAGGTGTGCGGCGCGCGGTCGAGCGTGCCCGGCGAGTAGACGAAGACGAAATTGATGGTGAGCGTGGTCCATTCGATGCGACGCAGCGAGGCGATGCGGGCCTCGATATCGCGGCCCAGCACGTTCACCGTGATGGTGTCGCCGAGACCGAGGCCGAAGGCCTTGGCCAGCCCCTCGTCGAACGAGATGAGCTGCGCGCCACGATAGTCCGGCGGCCACCATTCGCCGGCCACGATGCGCGAACCCTCGGGCGGCGTCGCCGAATAGGTGACGCCGCGGTCGCCCTCGACCGCCCAGCGTGCCTCCGACGGCACCGCCACCTCGTTGACCGGCTTGCCGCCGATCTTGACGATGCGGCCGCGCAGCGACGGCACCTTGTCGAGTGGGCCCGCCCCCGGCACGGCGGCGACCGCCTTCTCGAAGGCCGGCATCTGCGTCGACTGGATGTCGACAAAGAAAAAGGCGGGGGCATCGCTCGGGATGCGCCGCGTGAGCTGTTCGCGCAGATTGCCCTCAATTAGTGCCGTCGCCACCAGCACGGTGAGGCCGAGGCCCAACGACAGCATGACGATGGGCGTCGGCGCGCCGGGACGATGGAGATTGGCCAGCGCCAGGCGAAGGCCGGCCAGCTTCGGCTTGCCGGCCCGTGCCGCCACCGCCATGACCAGCCGCGCCAGCAGCGGAAAGGCGATGAAGGCGCCGACTGCGCCCAGCACGAACCACGCCGCGATGCGCCGGCTGTCGGCCGTGAACACGGTGAAGGCCGCGAGCGCCACCGCGACGGCGCCGATCACCAGAGCGTCGCGCCATGCGAGCCCGCGCTGCTCGACCACGGCGCCGCGCATCAGGGTGGCGGCCGGGACGCGGCGCGCGCGCATCAGCGGCACGAGGGCAAACAGCAGGGAAACGAGAAGTCCGAAGGCTGCCGCGGTCGCCAGCGGCGCGGCGTAGAGCGCGATCCGCGCGCGCACCGGCAGCAGGTCGGCGATCATCGCCTGGGCCACGAAGGGCAGCGCCGCGCCCACGGCAACGCCGATCACCACACCCAGCAGCGCGAGCGCCGCGAGCTGGAGGAAATAGGTGGTGAAGACCAGTCGCTCCGGCGCACCCAGGCACTTCAGGGTGGCGATGGTATGCAGACGACCGGCTAGGAAGCTCGAAATCGCGTTGCCGACGCCGACGCCGCCCACCAGCAGCGACGACAATCCGATCAGGCCGATGAACTGCGTCAACCGGTCGAGCCAGGAGCGGATGCCGCCACCGGCGTCGGCGATGCCCCGCAGCCGCCAGCCGGCGTCGGGATAGCGGCTCTTCAGCGCTGCAAGGGCCGCAAGGTCGGAACCGCCCGGCGCGAGCCGCAGGCGGTACTCCCAGTTCAAAAGGCTGCCGGGCTGCACCAGGCCCGAGTCGATCACCGCTTCGAAGGGAATCATGAGCCGCGGCCCGAGGCTCGCGAAGGCATTCAGGCCGCGGTCCGGCTCGCGGGCGATCACGTCGCGCACCTCGACGGTCGCCTCGCCCACCCGCAGCCGGTCGCCCAGCGCCAGGTTCATGCGGCGGAGCGCCGCTTCCTCGACCACAGCGCCCCAGACGCCGTCACGCCGGGCCAGCGCATCGCCCAGCGATCCGCCACCTTTCAGTTCGAGCACGCCATAGAGCGGATAGGCGGACTCCACCGCCTTGAGCTGGACGAGGGTCGGCCGGCCGTCGGTCTTCAGCGGGCGTGCCATGGCGCGGCTGTCGATCCAGCGCACGAACTGCCCGCGCTCGCGCAGAAAAGCCATCTGCTCGGGCGTCGCTTCGCGGTAGAGCAGCGAGACCGCTACATCGCCGCCCAGGATCTCACGCGCATCGGCGCGCAGGCCCTCCTCGATGGCGCGGCTGAAGGACAGGATCGCGGCGATCGCGGTGACGCCCAGCGCCAGGCAGGCGATGAACAGGCGAAAGCCGCCCAGGCCGCTCCGCATCTCGCGCCGGGCGAGGCGCAGGGCCAGGATCATCGGGAGACGCTCATTGTGCCGCCAGGGTGACACCCGCGGAAGCACCTGTTCGCTCGTCGCCCACGACCAGTCCGTCGGCAATGCGCAGGATGCGGTCGCAGCGTCCGGCCAGCGCCAGGTCATGGGTGATCAGGATCAGGGTCGCGGCGTCGGCGCGCGCCAGTTCGAACAGCAGATCCATGACCTGCTTGCCGGTGGCGCCGTCGAGATTGCCGGTCGGCTCGTCGGCCAGCAGGAGCTTCGGCCGGCCGACGAAGGCACGCGCCACCGCGACCCTCTGCTGCTCGCCCCCCGAAAGCTGCGCCGGATAGTGGCCGATGCGATGGCCGAGGCCGACGCGCTGCAACGCCGCTTCCGCGAGTTCGAAGGCATCGCCACGGCCGGCGAACTCGAGCGGCAGCGCCACATTCTCGTGCGCGGTCATGGTGGGAATGAGATGGAAGCCTTGGAACACGATGCCGAGATGGTCGCGCCGCAGCCGGGCGCGAGCATCGTCGTCGAGCGGCCCGAGGTCGCGGCCCGCCACCTCGACGCGGCCCGACGTGGCACGCTCCAGCCCGCCTGCGACCATCATCAGGCTCGACTTGCCGGCGCCCGAGGGACCCACCACGGCGGCAATCTCGCCAGCAGCGATGTCGAGGGTAATGCCGCGCAGGATATTGACCGTGCCGGCATCGCTTGCCATGTCGAGATGGACGTCGGTGAGGCGGACGATGGCTGTAACAAGGGCTGTCAAGAAAGCTCCGGGTAAGGGAAGATGATCTTCGGCATTGGATATGGTGGTTTTGCAGCGGCGGTCAATTCACGGATCGCGGCGCTTCTGGCGCCCATCCTGTATCTTGTCCTGTGTCTGGCAGCCGCGACCGGGCATGCACAAAGCGGGCCGGTCAAGATCGCCGTCCTGGGCGACAGCCTGGCGGCCGGCTATGGGGTGAAGCCCGACCAGGCTTTCCCGGCCCGCCTGCAGGCCGCACTGCATCAACGGGCGCGCAACGTCACCATCCTCAACCACGGCGTCTCGGGCGACACCACGGCAGGCGGCGTCGAGCGCATCGACTGGATGCTGGCCGACAAACCCGATATCGTGCTGGTGGAACTGGGCGGCAACGACGCGTTGCGCGGCTCCGATCCGTCCAGCGCCGAACGCAATCTCGACACCATCATCACGAAACTGAAGGACGCCGGCGTCACGGTGTGGCTGGCTGGCATGCTGGCGCCGCGCAACTTCGGCCCGGAATACGCCGCCCAGTTCGACGGCCTCTACATGCGGCTGGCCGACAAGCACGGCGTGCCGCTCTATCCCTTCTTCCTCGACGGCGTGGCGCAGGACCTGGCGCTCAACCAGGCCGACGGCATCCATCCCAATCCCAAGGGCGTCGACATCATGGTCGAGCGTATCCTGCCGTTCGTGACCAAGAACCTCGACGATTATGCCGCGTCTGTTCGTCGCCCTGCCCGTCCCTGAGGAGATCGCCGACGAGCTGGCGGCGCTGCAGTCCGGCGTGCCCGACGCGCGCTGGCAGACGGCGGAGAATCTCCATGTGACGCTATGCTTCTGCGACGAGGTCCAGGGCGTGGTCATACGCGACCTCGAGGAGGAGCTGGGCGACATTTCCGGCCCGCGCTTCGCGCTCGCGTTGGCCGGCGTGGAGCAGTTCAGCACCGGCAAGCAGCCGCGCGCACTGGTGGCGCTGGTACAGAAGAGCGAGCAGCTTGATTGGCTGCAGCAGAAAGTGGCGACTGTGGCGCGCAACTGCGGCATCAAGATCGAGCGCCGCAAATTCCGCCCCCACGTCACCCTGGCGCGCTTCCCCACAGGCGCCGAGACCGGCCATCACATCGCCCAGTTCATGGCCAGCCACGGCACCTTCCGCGCCGGGCCGTGGGTGGCGGAGCACTTCTCGCTTTATTCAAGCCGGCGCGGTCGCGGTGGGCCGATCTACACCGAAGAGGCAATCTACCATCTGACGTTCTAGAGCAGGACGACGCCGCAACTCCGCGCCGAAGTCCTCCTCTATATCTACCCCCACGATTCCGGCTCTCCGCACGCCGGAAAGCCAGTAACGGCGGGCTTTTCACCCGATATTTGTGGACGCCTGAATGTAACGCGTGTTGTCCACGACCCTGTCCGGGACTCCGGGATAAGCCTGATTCCATTGGCTTTTACGTAACTTCCGGATTCTTCATTTGCATGAACCCCGGTGCGCCTGTTTCCCAGGCGTCGTTAAGTGTCTGTTCCCACGTCGTTATTCGGCGTGTGGTTGAGACGGGGTTGTTCTTGGGACTGTCCGCGGGTCAGGACCCGCGGCGGCTGCACCAGGCCATAAGGCCGACCCGCGGGCGTGCCGCGGGCGGTCGTGCCGAAAATAGAAAAGGCCGGCGCAGTCCAAGCGCCAGCCTGTCACAATCCATAGCACATTCCTGCTGAACCTGCTCATCACATCTGCGTGAACAGATGCTGGCAGTGCAAGCACTCTTAGACGAACGTCAGCAGCCGCCGCGGTGTGTGGACCAGGATGGCGTCGATCTCGGCCTCGCTATAGCCGCGCTTCTTCATCATCGGCACGACGTTGCGGAAGATGTGGCCGTAGCCGTGGCCGCCGAAGCTCGCCAGCCGGGTGCGATAGCAGATGTCGTGGCTGATCACGACGCGCTCGAGATGGCCGTGCGCGATCAGCGCCCGGATCAGCCTGAGGCGCGTCGCATCGTTCGGCATGTCGATGTCGGAGAGGCCGTAGTAGCTCGCCTCCTGGCCGAACAGGTCGAACTCGATGGTGACTCCGGAGTCGGCGAGCCTGAGCAGCCGCGCCTCGTCGAAGATGGTGCGGTCGATGTGACTAATGACGATACGCTCGGTCGAATGGCCCGCTGCCTTGATGAAGTCGGCGACCTCCTGCGGCTGGTCGGGATCGCGGCCGGGATGAACGTTGATGGCGGCGCCCGTCTCGGCGGCGGCGATCAGCGCGGCCTGCATCACGCGCTTCTCAAGGTTGGTCCACGGCGAGGTGCAGCCGATCTCGCCGATCATGCCGGCGCGGACGTCGGTGCCCCAGGCGCCGTCCTGGATCTGACCGATCATTTCGGCCGCGAAATCGTCGACCGTGCGGCCGTGGTTCTTGGGATCCTGGTAGTCGTTGACGTAGTAGCCGCAGCCCATGATCAGGTGCACCCCCGTGCCGGCAGCGATGCGTTGCAGCCCCTTGGGATCGGGCGACAGGCCGCCGCAGGTGAGCTCGACGATGGCGTCGCCGCCCTCGTGCTTCATCATGCGGACCTCGCGAGTGGCGATGTCCTCGAGGTCGAGCATGTACTTGCGGCCGGCCCGCTTGATGCCGTGGCCATGGTTGATCTGCCAAACGTTCTCTAGCGTGATCACGGGGCCGAGATCGTTGTCGCCGCGCGTCGCCGGCGGACGGATGTCGCAGAGCACGTGCTCGTGCATCAGCGTCCGCCCCAGCGCCTCGGGCGCGATCGGCCCGAGGACGGTCTGGATCTTTCCCTTCAACGTCGGACCCGTCATTGCGGCGCCGGCTTGGCCGCGGCGAGCACACCGGCCGTGAGCCCCGTGGCGGCCGCAGTGCGGCGGCGGATCATCTTGGTCATGGCGTTGGCCCCCGAGTTCGGGCGACTATATCGTCCGCCCAGGGGGAGACAAACGTGACAGCACCGCTCGTCGGCTATGCCGACCGCATCTCGGTACGGAGCGGCGAAAAGATCGCCTTCAAGGTCTCGAGCGCGGGACCGGGCCCGTACAACGCCATGCTGGTGAAGATCGTCCGCGGCGATCCCAACCCAGGCGGACCGCCGCCCAAGCTGGAGGACATGTCCGATCTCTTCGACGGCCGTTTCGCCTCGCGCGAGCAGCGCGCCTGGCCCGGCTCCTATGCGCTGGTCGACGGCGCCAAGGAGGTGAAGCTGCCCACGGCGCTCGGCGTCGAGGCTTTAATCTGGCCGACGCTGCCTGCCGACGGGCCGCAAACCGTCCTGTCGCGTCGCGATCCTGAATCGGGCGCGGGCTTCGCCCTCGTTCTGTCGCCCGAGGGCATGGCGCTCGAGGTCGGCGGCGCGCGGGTCGTGGTCGGCAAGCCCTTGCGCGCACGCATCTGGTATCGCGTCTGGGCGAGTGCAGATCCCGTGACCGGCACATTGCGTGTCGCTCAGCAGCCGCTGAAGCGCGCCCACGCC
>JAUXWB010000144.1 GCA_030684475.1 Reyranella sp.
CGCGGTGTGGATGGCTTTTGGAGCGCGAAGCCTATCCGACAAGGTCATGGTCATCGTTCCGCCAATTGCTGCTTTCGTCGCGGCCGGGTTCGAGCACTCGATCGCCAACCTTTATCTCTTGCCCTATGGCCTCGCGATCAAAACCTGGGCCGGTGCGGCGTTCTGGACTGCGATTGGGCAGAATGCGGCAGCATTCCCGGAGCTGAGCATTGGCAACGCACTGCACAATATCGTGGTCGCGACCATTGGTAACCTAATCGGCGGCAGTCTGATGGTGGGCGGGGTCTATTGGTTCGTATACCTGCGACGACACCGATAGCTGCGGACGGCGATCGATCTTTAGTAACCCCTGGTCTGCCACGTTCGGAAGACCGCGGACCGATCTCAATGCGCGAGCAGTACGGGCAGGCGCAGGTCGGCGAATACACCCTTCGTTGCGCCGCCGAGAACGAAATCGCGAATGCGGGAATGGCCGAAGCCTCCCATCGCCAGAACCTGCACGCCCTGCGACAGGGCGGTGTCCTGCAACGCCTTCGCAATGGTCCTTTCACCAAGAGTGATCTCGAGAGGCGCGGCGTTGAACCCCCGCTTTTCCAGCGAGGCTGCAAGGACGTGGGCAAGATCCGACCCGCCCAGGGGCTTTTCGTCTCGAACCGTCAACACCGAGACGCGACCGCCCTCGGCAAGAAGCGGCAGGGCATCGCCTAGCGCACGTGCGGCGACCCGGCTTGCGTCCCAAGCTATCGCGATATGGTCGACGGTAGCGGGACGGGCCGAGGACGGCACGAGGATGGTCGGTCGACCGGATCCGAAGACGACTGCCTCTATCATATGCTGTGCGGCAACCATCTCCCTGGACCAGGGAAGCACTGCCAAGTCGAAGTATCGAGCCGCGGCAGCGGCCGCATCGAGCACTGCACCCAGCACGACCTCGCGGCTCGTGCAGTGCACGTCAGGACGCGATGCCGCCGTCCCTTGCACGAGGCCCTGCAGGCGATCGCACTCGGCCTTGCTCTTCTCCTCGGCGGCGCGGACATGTCCGGGGATATCGACAAACAAGCTCGTCAACGGCGGGGACACGCGCGGAATATCGACAGAGAATGTCATGACATTGAGCGTGGATTCTAGCGAGGCCGCAAAACTGGCGGCGGCCAAGATCGACTCGTCCTCGACCACTTCGGGATAGGTGGCCAAGGGCATGTAGGCCATGCGGGTCTGCGTCATACGGTTTCTCCGGTTGACTGTAGCAAGGCCCAGGGGAAAGGAACGTCACCCCAGACGCTCAAAGAGTTCTCTCAAGCTGCCAAAGGAGTGCGGGACCGTTGTTGACATGAATCAATCCAAAGCGCGCGAGGCGCTGGCTGTCGCTTCCGCTGATCGGTGAGCGGGAGACAAAGGGCGCCTACAACTGATGGAGGAACGAGGCGCGGGCGAGATAGCTTGCTCCATTCGCGACTTGGCACTTTTCGGCATAATAAGGCATTTTTGAGACAGTTGACGATTTGATCGGGTGGCTTGCAGCGACGCGAGCCTGGCACTATTGCCCCCAAATGTTCTCTCGACAGGGGAGACATCTATTGATTCACTTCATCAGAAGGACCAATTTGAATAAGTCCCGTGGAGACTGAACAAAATGGCAAACCAGGACTTCAACACATTCGGCAGAGCCGGCACGATTGCCGACCAAGCGGCATTCGATGTCGGCCTGCGCGCGCACATGATCCGGGTCTACAACTACATGGCGTCGGGCCTCGCGCTGTCGGGCATCGTCGCCTTCGGCCTGTTCAGTTCGCCGGAACTCGCGGGTCTGTTCTTCCAGGTCCAGGCGGGCCGCGTCGTCGGCCTGAACATGCTGGGCTGGATCGCGATCTTCGCGCCCCTCGGCCTGCTGCTGCTCACCTCCTTCCGCGCCGCCAAGATGAGCGTCGGATCGGTGCAGGCGGTCTACTGGGCGGTCACGGCGCTGATGGGCGTCAGCCTGTCGCTGCTGCTGTTCCGCTATACCGGCGCTTCGGTCGCC
>JAUXWB010000151.1 GCA_030684475.1 Reyranella sp.
GCGCGATGCCGAACACAACCAGAGCGCCGAGGATCGGCAGCGTTCACTTCATCCCGCGCTATTCCAGGCGCACCGTGCGCAGCGAATCGGCCGTGGCGTGCGCCGGATCCGCGCTGAAGACCAGCACGGCAGGATCGCCGCGCTGCGCGAGGCCGCGCGCGAATAGCCAGTCGCGCGCCTGCTCGAGGCAGGCGCGCGGGTCGGTGGCCTCCAGGCCGAGCAGCGGCGCGACGCCGCGCACCATCGCGAGCCTGCGCCACAGCGCCTCGGCGCCGACGATCGCCACGAGCGGCGCGCGCGGCCGCAGGCGGGCGATCGCGAGGGCCGCCGCGGCGTCGCTCACCGGCGCGACGATGGCGCGCGCGTCCAGGCGCGCCGCGAGCTCGCACGCGGCGAAGCTCACCGCATCCGCGGGCGCCGCCGACGCCGAGCGCAGTCGCTCGAGCCCCATGCGCCCGGCGTACTCGGACTCCGCGGCCGCCAGCACACGCTGCAGGATGCCCACCGCGGCCACGGGAAAGCGCCCGATGGCGGTTTCCGCCGAGAGCATCACGGCGTCGGTGCCGTCGAGCAGTGAGTTGGCCACATCGGTGACCTCGGCGCGCGTCGGGCGCTCGTGCTCGACCATCGACTCGAGCATCTGCGTCGCGGTGACCACAGGGCGCGCGGCCGCGTTGGCCGCCGCAATGATGCGCTTTTGCACCAGCGGGATCTCGGCGAGGTCGGTCTCGACGCCCAGGTCGCCGCGCGCCACCATCACGCCGTCGGCGGCGGCGACGATGGCCTCGAGCGCGGCGAGCGCGCGGCGCTTCTCGATCTTCGCCATGAGCAGCGGCGCTTCGCGCGGCGGCAGCAGCTCGCGCACGCGCGCAAGGTCGTCGGCAGACTGCACGAACGACACGCCGACCCAGTCCGCCTGCTGCGACAGCGCGAACTCGAGGTGCCGCCGGTCCGCCGGGGTCGGAATGAGCGCGGCGAGTTCGGAGTCGGGAACGTTGATGCCGGAGCCGGAGCGCACGATGCCGCCTGCCACTACCTCGCACTCGGCGCGTCCGGGGGCGGTATGTGCGACACGCAGCTCGATCGCGCCGTCGGCGAGGTAAACCTGCTCGCCGTCGCGCAGCGCCGCGAGCAGCTCCGAGTCGCGCACCGGCAGGGCGCCGTGCGCATCGGACCCGATCGCGAGCGCCACGCGTGTGCCGTCCTCCAGCCGGCGCCCGCCCGCGGGCAACTCGCCGACGCGAAACTTGGGACCCGGCAGATCGGCGAGGACGGCGAGCGGCTCGCCCAGGCGCCGCGCGATCTCGCGCACCTGCGTGATGCGTCGCGCGTGCTCCGCGTGCTCGCCGTGGGACAGGTTGACGCGCGCGACGTTCATCCCGGAGCGCGCGAGCGCTTCCAGCACCCCGGGCGCGTCGGTGGCCGGACCGAG
>JAUXWB010000153.1 GCA_030684475.1 Reyranella sp.
CGACGCACAATCTGCAGCGCCTGGCCAAGGGCATGGGTTGGGGGCCGGACGACAGCTCCTCCGTGCTCCGTGTCTACGAGTCGATGCTGCGCCGCAAGGTCATGCCGTGAAGCCGTGACGACGCGGCGCGCGATCGTCACCTCGCTGGCGGGCTTCCTGCTCGCGAGCGACGGTCGCGCCCAATCTGGACTTTGGGCCGGCCTGCGCACGCCGGGGCATTTCGCCCTGATCCGCCATGCGCTGGCGCCCGGCACGTTCGATCCGCCGGGTTTCCGGGTCGCCGATTGCACCACCCAGCGCAACCTCTCGGCCGAGGGGCGTGCCCAGGCGGTCCGCATCGGCGACCTGTTTCGCGGCAACGGCATCGCGGCGGCACGGCTTTATTCCAGCCAGTGGTGCCGCTGCCTCGAGACCGCGACCCTGATGAAGCTGGGCGACGTCAGCCCTCAGCCGCTGCTGAACTCCTTCGCCCAGAACCGCGACCGCGCCGTTCAGCAGACGGCGGCGCTGCGGCCCTGGATTGCCGGGCTGGAGCTTTCCGGCCCGACGGTCCTGGTCACCCATCAGGTGGTGATCACGGCGTTGAGCGAGGTCTTCCCCGGCAACGGCGAGATCGTGGTCATGCGCCGCGAGGCCGGCGGCCAGCTCAACGTGCTGGGTCGGATAGCCACCGCCTGATCAGCGGCGCCACCTCGCCGGCGTGGGTGACGGCGACATCGTGGTCACCGCCTGGCACGATCTCCAGCCGCGACCCGGCGATGCGCACGTTGAGATGCCGACCGACCGCGACCGGGCTGATCGGATCGGCATCGCCCCAGATGAGCAAGGTCGGCGCCGCGATCCTCTCGACCGGAAGATCCGATGCCGCGGGCGAAGAGGTGATCCATTCGGCGGCGTTGGGAAACGACTTGCGGTAGGCGGGCCGCCAGTCGGCGGCGCCGAGACCCGCCATGTCGACGCCGCCCGAAGTGACGCACAGCACCAGCCGCCGCACGAGATCGGGCCGCTCGATCGCGATCCTGGCGGCGACCACGCCGCCCATCGACTGCGCCACCAGATCGGCGGGTTCACTCATGTGAGCGAGCACTTTGGCCACGATGTCGTCGAGGCCGCGCACGGCCGGGTCATGCGACTGGTCGCCGAGCCCGGCCCAGCCGAAATGGTGCCATGGCCACGCACCCGGCAGGAGCTTCGCGACCGGCGTCCAGAAATCGGGCGAGCCGCCGGCGCCGGGCAGGAACAGGATCTTCGCCATGGCTAGGCGCTGATCTTGGCCAGAAACGCCGGCAGCTTGCGGCCGATCGACAGGAGATAGCGGCCCATGGCGCCCGCGACCTGGCGGACCGCCGGCCGTTCGCCCAGGCGCTCGCGCCACGCCTGCAGCCGGGGATGGGCGTCGGACATCGGCGCACCCATGCGGTCGCCGAAGAGCTGCGCCATGTAGAAGGCGATGTCGGCATAGGAATAGCTGCCGGCCAGCCACTCGCGATCGGCCAGGGTGCGCTCCATCTCGTCGTAGAAGCGGGCGGCGGCCTCGCGGGCGCGCGGCGCCTTGGAATCACCCATCAGCCGGACGATGTGCGGGAAATAGACTTCGTCGCTCTTGTGCTCCAGCAGCCGCGCCCGGGCCCGCGCCTTGAGGTCGGCGGGCCACAGCGCAGGGTCGGGCTTCAGGGTCTCGAGGTACTCGAAGATCTGGGTCGAATCGAAAAGCTCGAGATCGCCGTCGATCAGGACCGGCACCTGGCGCTTGGGATTGATGCGCAGCACCTCCGGATGCCAGGGCTCGTAGAGCGTCTTCATCTCGAACGGCACCATCACCAGCTCGAAATCGAGCCCCTTCTCGCGGGCGGCGATCTCGGCCTTGGCGCCGAACATGCTGAGCGGACCGGAATAGAGTTTCATGCGATCGACGCTAACACGCCCTTGCCCGGCGCTTCGCGACACTTAAGCTAGGCCTCCATGACAAAACTTTTCATGCGGACGCCCATCGCTCTTCTGGCCGTCCTTCTCCTCATCCCGGCTTTCGCCCAGGCGCAGGATTGCGGCGCGCCCGCAGCAGTCGACGACGGCTGGACGCGCGCGACACCGGCCGAGGTCGGCCTCGATGGCGCCCGCCTGTGCGGCCTCGACAAGCTCCTGGAACAATGGCCGCAGCGCAACATCCACGCCGTCGTGGTGGCGCGCCGCGGCAAGCTGGTGATGGAACGCTATTTCACCGGTGCCGACGAACGCTGGGGCACCCAGCTCGGCGACGTCAAACACGCGCCCGACGTCATGCATGACCTGCGCTCGATCTCCAAGAGCGTCGTTGCTCTGACGGTCGGCATCGCGCTGGGCGATGGCAATTTCCCGGCGCTCGATTCGCCGGTCTTCGATGCCTTCCCCGAGTTCGCGACGCTCGCGACGCCGGAGAAGCGCAAGATCACCTTTCGCCAGCTGCTGACCATGTCGTCGGGCTTCGCCTGGGACGAGACGATCCCCTACAGCAATCCGGCAAACAGCGAGCTCCGGCTGATCAATTCGGCCAATCCCGTGCGCTACGTGCTGGAACAGCCGCTCGCGGCCGCTCCCGGCGAGATCTACAACTACAACGGCGGCAACACGACACTGCTGGCCGCGGTGGTCGCCAAGCTGACCGGCAAGGGCATCGAGGACTACGCCCGCGAAAAACTGTTCGCGCCGCTCGGCATCACCGCTTCCGAGTGGGTGCGCATGCCCGCCAGCGGTGAAGCCGCCGCCGCCTCCGGCCTGCGACTGCGTCCGCGCGACACCGCCAAGCTCGGCCAGCTCATGTTGACCGACGGCCAGTGGAACGGCCGGCAGATCTTGCCGATGGGGTGGGCGGCGGACTCGGTCAAGCCGCGCATCAACGGCGCCGGCGTCTACTTCTACGGCTACCAATGGTGGCTCGGCCGCAGCCTGCTGGCCGGCCGCGAAGTCGACTGGATCGCGGGCTTCGGCTGGGGCGGCCAGCGCCTGTTCATCGTGCCGACGCTCGACCTCGTGGTGTTCGTCAACTCCGGCCACTACCGCGACGGCCTGCAGAACCTCATTCCCGCGGCAATCCTCAACCAGCTCGTCCTGCCGGCCGTGAAGGACTAGGCAGTGGACACGAGTGGACAGTCGCGTGTAGCGCCCGTGTCCACCATTTCGTGTCCACCATTTCGTGTCCACCATTTCGTGTCCACCAATTCCACATCGACACGGTCAGCGGAACGGCCGCGGACCGTCGTAGTCCCCGACGTAGCTCAGGTGCGTCACCAGCCCGGTGCCTTCCCGCCACTGGTGGAGCGCGATGCCGGGCGGCTCCATCTTCATCGAGAGGCCGACGCCGGGGCGCAGGTCGAGCGTCGCCTGGTGGGCGGTGCTGGGGGCGATCGAGGCCAGGGTGCCGGCCCAGCGCACCTGGATCGGGCGATGGACATGGCCGCACATGACGCGCTCGATATTGCCGTGAGCGCGCACAAGTTCTGACAACCGTTGTTCACCTTTGTTCAGACGTGCACCGTCGAGATAGGCAATGCCGCACTCGAACGGCGGGTGATGCATGAACAGAAGCGTCGGCCGGTCGCTTTCCCCAAGCCGCGCCTCCAGCCAATCCAGCCGCACATCGCACAGTTCGCCGTGGCCCTTGCCCGGCACCAGCGTATCGAGCGCGATCAGCCGCACCGGCAGGCCTTCGACCGTGTACTGCAGGAAGCCGTCGGCCGGCAGGTAGCCGTGCTCGGGAAACGCCGCCCGCATCGCGTCGCGGGCATCGTGATTGCCGGGAATCATGAACACCGGCATGTCCAGCGGCGCCAGCACACGCTTCAAGTTGGCGTATTGCGCCGGCGTGCCATTGTCCACGAGATCGCCGGTCGCCAGCACGACGTCCGGCCGCGGATCGAGCGCGTTCACGTGCGCCACGGCACGCTCGAGGAAGCCCGTGGTGTCGACCCGGCCGAAGAGCAGCTCGCCCTCGCCCTTCAGGTGCATGTCGGTGATTTGCGCGATCAGCATGGGCGTTCCTCCTCGGCGCGGAGCGGCAACGCCGCCAATCCCGGCGCCACATCCCCGATGTCATCAAAGAACAGGGCGAAGTGCCGCGCAATGGGCGGGCGCCCCGGCAAAGCCTTCCATGGCTCCGCAGACTTACTGAACGACCGCGCAGGCGATGCGGCCGCCGGCATCGCCGGTCGGGTCGGTCTTGTAGTCGTCCTTGTCGGCATGGACGATCAGCGCCGTGCCGTCGGGTCCGTAGAGCGAGTTCGGCTTGCCCTTTTCCAGGGTGACCGCCGGATTGAGCACCTCGACCATCAGCGCGCCGTCGGCCGGAATGTGGAGGTTGGGCATGTCGCCTGCATGCTGGCCGTCGGCCGCCATCATGCCGTGCTTCTTGCTGGCCGGGTTGAAGTGCCCGCCGGCGGAGGTGAACGGCGGCTCGCACTTGCCGACGCCATGGATGTGGAAGGCATGCTCACCCGGCGGCAGCCCCTTGACCGACAGCTTGACCAGGACACCGGCCGGCGTCTGGACCAGCTCGGCCGTGCCGACATCCTTGCCGTCGGCGTTCTTGAAGGCGGCCTTGGCGGTCTGTGCCGCGGTGGGCCCGGCGGCGGCCGCGACGATGAGCGCGAAAACGACAGCGACGATGGATTTCATCTGGCATTTCTCCGATGTGAAAGTACGGCCGAGCGCAGCTCGGCCGATAAGCGACAGGACATTGCGGAGCAATGTCCGAAAGCGTCGAAGGCTGCTGCAACACCCGATGTCACACCAAAGTGTCACACCAAGTTGAGACAAATGTTGTGACACAGGCCAATCGCCCACCTGTGACATCGCGGGAATCTGCCCCTGCGGCCCCGCCTCGGGCAGCCGCAGACGACCGTCGAAGTTCAGTCCTCGGACGCGTTTTCGCGCCTCGGTCCACCCCACTGCCGGACAGTCCTCGGCGGGGGCAGCCTTGTGCTTGCTACTCACGGCTCAGTGCTGGGCAAAGACCGCGGGACCTCCCCTCATCCTCCAGGGATCGTACCCGGCGGGCGCGCCGGGCGGGGCATGGTCGATATCGTCCCGGTCCGCCTCCCGGCCCGCGGCCCAGGCCCCCGGCGTGACGGGTCACGGGGAGCAAGTGCTGCGAGAGGGACGCATTCCGTCACGACGAGGAGCCGTCCCGGAAAGCAACCGGGCGGCTCGGCCCCTGAAGTCAGGCCTCGTGCGACGATAGCGGATTTATAGGACGAATCCGTCCAAACTTGCAAATATCTTATTTCAATCCTGCCATGCGCTTTTCGACGGGCTGCTGGCACTGCCAGCAGGGTCTCCACCACCAGATATTCGGTCCGCGCCAGCAGTTCCTGGTCCACTGTCCCCGTCACGTAGGCCAGGATGCGCGTCCAATCCATACCCCGCAGCCGACCTGTAGACAGGGCACACAAGATCCCGCACGCTGAGGACTGGTCACGCATCTCGGCAAGGCCGGTGGAATGAGCCTCGGAATCATCGTGCAGGTCCTTGGCGGCCTCGCATTGTTTCTGTTCGCGATGCAACGGATGACCGAGGGACTGACGCTCTTCGCCGGCAGCGGGCTGAAGCGGCTTCTCGGCCGCTGGACCTCGACGCCGTTGCGCGGCGTGTTCGCGGGTATCCTCGTCACCGGCCTGGTGCAGTCCTCGAGCGCGGTGACGGTTGCG
>JAUXWB010000157.1 GCA_030684475.1 Reyranella sp.
CCCGCCATCGAGACCAACCTCGTGGTCAACACCGACCGGCGCACCTATCTGATCGAGCTGCGCGCCCACGAGCGGCCCTACATGCCTTCGGTCGCCTGGTTCTATCCTGAGAGCCGCAGCAGGAGCATGCGCGCCGCGCCGCCGACGCCGGTCATTCCCGAGATGGCGCAGCGCCGTTACCGGTACGCAGTCGATGGCGACAGTCCGCCCTGGCGACCCGTCAACGCCTATGACGATGGGCGCAAGGTCTACATCGAGTTCTCGCCGGGCATCGTACAGGGCGAGATGCCGCCGCTCTTCATCGTCGGTCCGGACGGCAAGCCGGAGGTCGTCAACTACCGCACTTACGGAAACGTGCTGATTGTCGACCGGCTGTTCGCCGCAGCGGAACTGCGGCTAGGCGGCGAGAGCCAGCAGAAAGTTCGGATCGTCCGCGCTGACGGCAGGCCGCAGCGATGACGGATCAATCGCAGTCCGACTCGCCAACCTCGGCGGCTGCGCGTCCCTTCAGGCTGCGGTCGGAGGGGCCGCGCGTCATGCGCCTGTCGCGCAGTGTCCTGGTCGGCGGCACGGCATTGGCCTCGATCCTCATCTGTGGCGCCGTGCTGTGGGCCTTGCAGGGCGATCGGCTGCGCGGGTCCGCTCCCCAGGAACTCTACACCACCGACCGGCCGCGCATGGCCGATGGCCTCGCCGGCTTGCCGCGCGATTACACCGGAGTCCCTCGCGACGTCCCGCCGCTCGGGCCGCCGCTACCCGGCGATCTCGGTCGGCCGGTCGTGGCCGCCCAAGGTCAAACCGGCCCGTCTTCGCCCGATGCCGAGCAGCAGCGCCGGGCGCAGGAGACGGAATCGGCCCGCGTCAGCCGCCTGTTTGCTCCCGGCAATCGCCCGCAACAGCCTGTTGGCGCAGCCTCGACTCCTTCTCAGGCATCGATGTCTGGGAGCATGCCGCCCACCGATGAAGCCTCGATCCAGAACGGGCAGGACCGCAAGCTCGCCTTCTTGAATGCGCCCGCCGATCGTCGCACCACGAGCCCTGATCGCCTGGCGCGCCCTGCATCACCCTATGTTCTGCAGGCGGGCACGGTCATCCCGGCCGCCCTCGTCACCGGCCTCCGGTCCGACCTGCCTGGTCAGATCACGGCGCAGGTCACGGAGAATGTCTACGACACGCCTACAGGCGGATCGCTGCTGATTCCTCAGGGAGCAAAACTGATCGGTGTTTACGACAGTCAGGTTTCATTTGGGCAATCCCGCCTTCTTCTTGTTTGGACGCGTCTCATCCTGCCCAACGGTTATTCGGTCGTGCTCGAGCGTCAGCCGGGTGCCGATGCAATGGGCCAAGCCGGACTGGAGGACGGTGTCGACCATCACTGGGGGGCCTTGTTCAAGGCGGCGCTGCTCTCGACCATCCTGGCCGTCGGCAGCGAGCTGGGTTCCGATCAGAATGACAGCGACATCGTCCGCGCCTTGCGCCGCGGCACCGGCGACACCCTGAACCAGGCCGGGCAGCAGGTCGTGCGGCGCAATCTCAATATCCAGCCGACGCTGACGATCCGCCCCGGCTATCCCGTGCGGGTGATCGTCACCCGCGATCTCGTGCTTCAGCCTTATCGCGGATAGGGAGGCGACGATGTCCAAGCTGCGACTGGGCGCCATCCTGGACGAGAAGCCGGTGAAGCTGACGGTCGACCTGCCGGCGGCAATCCATCGCGATCTCTTGCTCTACGCCGAAGTCCATGGCCGCGAGACCGGACAGGCGATCGATCCGTCGAAGCTTGTAGCGCCCATGCTGGCGCGATTCATGGCAACCGACCGAGCCTTCGCCAAAGCGCGCCGCACTTTGAGCCGCATCCACGTGACCGACCCCCGAGCTAAATGAGGAGAGTGGGATGATGGGTCTTGCGCAAAAACTCGAGGAATCGCGCCAGCGCCGGATTGTTGTTGTGCTGATCCCAGCAGGCCGTGAAAGTAATATGGCTTGGGCCCGATGGATCGCGAACCTCGCGAAAG
>JAUXWB010000066.1 GCA_030684475.1 Reyranella sp.
CGCCTGAGAGCCGCCGGGAAGCCCGCGAAGGTCGCCATCGTCGCCTGCATGCGCAAGCTCGTGACCATCCTCAACGCCATCCTCAGGGACAAAAAACCATGGGCAACCGCTTGACCAGTACGACGGTCGCTCAGGGTGAGGGCGATGCGATTCAATGCTCGTGGGATTCGCTCTAGGCGGCAAGTCGGTAGACGGGCCTTGTTCGAGTCCGAGGGCCCACTAGATTGGGGTGCTTAGGCTACTCACGGCTGAACGACGCCCTGATCGCGCGCAAAGGCAGATCCAATGAATGTCCTGATCGCCGGAGGCGGCATCGGCGGCCTCACCCTCGGCCTGATGCTGCATCAGCGCGGCATTGCCTGCACCGTCCTCGAAGCATCGCCGGAGGTTCGCGAGCTGGGCGTCGGCATCAACCTGCTGCCGACCGCCGTGCGCGAGCTGGCGGCGCTCGATCTGCTTCAGGCGCTCGACAAGGTTGGCATCCGCACGCGCGAGCTGCGCTATGCCAACAGCCTCGGTCAGATCATCTGGGCCGAGCCGCGCGGCACCTATGCCGGCCACGACGTGCCGCAAATCTCCATCCACCGCGGCCGTCTGCACGGCCTGCTGTGGCGCGCCGCCGCCGAACGCCTGGGTCCGGCACTGCGCACCGCCTGTCGCGTCACCGGCTTCACCCAGGACGCCGGCGGTGTCACGGCGCAACTCGAGAATGGCACGACGGTGCGCGGCGACGTTCTGGTCGGCGTCGACGGCATCCACTCGGCATTGCGCGCCATCCTGCATCCCGATGACGGCGGCGTACGCTGGCAGGGCATCGAGATGTGGCGGGGCGCCGTCGACTGGCCGGTCTTGTGGGACGGCGAGACCATGTGCATTGCCGGCGATACCCGTTCCAAGATGGTGCTCTACCCGATCGGTCCCGGTGCCGCGCCGGACACGCGGCTGCTCAACTGGGCCGTCTACACCCGTCTCGCCGACGCCGGCCCCTCGCCGCCGGGACGGCAGGACTGGCATCGTCAGGCCGGCCTCGATCGCATCATGCCGCACGTCGCGCAGTTCCGCCTGCCGTTCCTCGATCCCGCGGCGCTGATACGCGCCTCGCCGGAGGCCAGCGAATATCCCATGTGCGACCGCGACCCGCTGCCGTGGTGGACGCAGGCGCGCGTGACGCTTCTGGGCGATGCCGCCCACCCGATGTATCCGGTGGGCTCCAACGGCGCCTCGCAGGCGATGCTCGACGCGCGCTGCCTCGCCGACCTCTTGGCCCGCGAAGCGCCCGAAGCCGCGCTCGCCGCCTACGAGGCCGATCGCCTGCCCAAGACCGCCGCCATCGTTGCGCTCAACCGCAAGGGCGGACCGGAGCGCGTGATCGACTTCGCCGCCGAGCGCGCGCCCGACGGCTTTTCCGACATCAATACCGTCGCCACGCACGAGGAACTCGCCAGTATCGTGAGCGGCTACGCCCAGGTTGCCGGCTTCACCGTGCAAGACGCGGCCAAAGCGAAGCCGTGACTTACAGGCGTGAAATTGGGCGCATTGTCGGCGATAGCGGGGGCTGATGCAGGCGCATGTCGGATGCCGCGGGATTTTGCAACACTCGGAAACTAGTCCTGGGCAAGGCCGAGGCCCACCGCGAGGGTCTGTGCCAGCGACATGGGTGCGACCAGTGTGCGTAGCGCCGGCTCGGCCATGTCATGAAGCTCGAACACTACATCTGCTCCACGCGCGATCGGGCTCAGCAGATTGTCGGTAATCGACACGGCGCGAACGCCGCGCGCAATGAGCTCGGCGAAGAGCCGCACCGTGTCGGCATTGTATTGCTTGAAGCTGATCGCAAGCAGCGCGTCGGCTCGCGTTGCCGCGACGGCCTGCTCGCGCAGGCCGCCACCCAGGGCATCGAGCAGCACGGTGCGCCGGCCGAGCTTGCGCAGCACGTAGGCAAGGTGGGCGGCGACCGGATAGGAGCCGCCCAGGCCGAGCAGAAAGATCGTTTCGGCTGAGCCCAGCAGGTCGATGGCGCGTCTCAGATCCTGCTCACGTGCGACACTGTTCAGCGTCTCGAGAGAAGCGATCCCCTCGGCGACGAAGCGGCCCAGCACCGCTTGCGGTTCGTTGCTGCCGCGCCACGGCCCGTCACGCTTGAGGCGCCCGATGCGGTCCTTGTAGGACGGCGCCAGACTCGCCACCAGGCGCAAGCGGAAAACCTGCTGCATTTCGGTGAAGCCGCTGTAACCGAGTGCGCTGGCGAAGCGGACGATGGCGGAAGGTTGCACGCTGGCGCGCCTGGCGACCTCCGCCACCGTGCCCAGTGCCATTTCGGTTGGGTTCTCCAGTGCGAATTCCGCGATGTTCCGCAGTCGGTCGGACAGGGTGGAATGACGGTCGGCGATGTCCGATCGGAGCCTTTCATAAGCGTCGGCGCCGTTTTCATTGGTCTTTCCGCGCAGCTTGCCTTTGGCCATCGGATGAATCGTCCATTCTACTTTACATTGGAGAATAGAATGGACATTCTATTCTCCAAGAGCAATGAAAATTGCCGCCACACAGACCCGGAGGAGGATTCCATGACGAGACATCGCATCACGCGTCGCGGCGCACTCAAGGCGAGTTTGATGACGGCCACGCTCGCCGGCACCGCGACTTTTTTCGGCCCGTGGCAGAAGAACCGCGTGTGGGCGCAGGGCAAGAAGCCGATCAAACTCGGTCTTACCTGCGATGCCAGCGGCCAGTTCGGCAACAGCGGCCAGGACGATTTGCGCGGCATGCGGCTTGCGATCGACGAATTCAACGCCAAGGGCGGCGTGCTCGGCCGCAAGATCGAGTGGATCACCGCAGATACCGAGACCAATCCGGCGGCCGGCACTCGTATAGCCGAGCGCTTCATCGCCCAGGAGCAGTGTGGCTTCCTGATCGGCGCGCTGCATTCGGGAGTCGCCAACGCCATTACCCAGGTCGCCAACAAGTACGGCACGATCTACATGAATACGAATTCCTCGGCGCCGAGCGAAGCTGGCGAGAACTGCTCCAGGGTCAAGTTCGTATGGGATGGCAACGGCACCAACTTCTCCAAGGCGGCCGTCGCCAACGCGGTGCAGAAGATCGGCAAGAAGTGGCTGCTGCTGACC
>JAUXWB010000173.1 GCA_030684475.1 Reyranella sp.
TGGTTGCGGTATTTTGCTATCGTGGCGGCCTGACCACCAAGGAAATCACATGACCGGCACGCGGAATGGCGCCATCGGACGCGCGGAGAAGTACTTCGACGACGGCGGCTTCCTCGAGGAGCTCCAGCGGCGGGTGGCAATACCCACCACCAGCCAGGAAACCGACTCGATGCCGGCCCTGCAGGAATATGTCTCGGGCGAGATGACCGAGTCGCTCAACAAGCTCGGCTACGAATGCACGGTGCAGCCCAACCCGCGCGCCGAATACGGCCCGTTCCTGATCGCCCGCCGGGTCGAGGATCCCGCCAAGCCGACCGTGCTGACCTACGGGCATGGCGATGTGATCCGCGGCCAGGACGAGCAATGGCGCGCCGGCCTGTCGCCCTGGAAGATCGTGATCGAGGGCGATCGCATGTATGGCCGCGGCACTGCCGACAACAAGGGCCAGCACACGATCAATATCGCGGCCCTGGCCTGCGTGCTGCAGGAGCGCGGCTCGCTGGGCTTCAACTCGACGATCCTGATCGAAACCGGCGAGGAGACCGGCTCGCCCGGCCTCGCCGATTTCTGCAAGGCCAACAAGACGGCGCTCAAGGCCGATGCGCTGATCGGTTCGGACGGCCCCCGGCTCGACCATCGCCGGCCGACCATCTTCGGCGGCACGCGCGGGACGCTGAACTTCAACCTCAAGCTCACGATGCGCGAGGGCGGGCACCATTCGGGCAACTGGGGCGGGCTCTTGGCCAATCCCGGCATCATCATGGCCCATGCGCTGGCCACCATCACCGACGCGCGCGGCCAGATCAAAGTACCGGAGTGGCGGCCTACGACGCTCACCAACTCGGTCCGTGCGGCGCTGGCCGACGCCATCGTCGATGCCGGTGAGGGCGCGCCCGAGATCAACGAGGACTGGGGCGAGAAGTCGCTGACGCCGGTCGAGCGCGTGTTCGGCTGGAACAGCTTCGAGGTGCTGGCCTTCAAGACCGGCAACCCCGACCGGCCGGTGAACGCCATTCCGCCCAGCGCCGTGGCCTACTGCCAGC
>JAUXWB010000174.1 GCA_030684475.1 Reyranella sp.
GCATGGCCCTGCGCGAATACTACCCGCATCTCTCCGACGCCGAGCGCGCCGAGCGCGAGGAGTTCACGGTCGAGGCGCTCTACTTCATGCGCGACCGCTTCAACCAGGCCGAGGTCTGGATGCGCTCGGGCCTGCCGGTCGATAAGCTCATGGAGTACGCCTACAACTCCGGCGCCATGCAGGCTTTCCGCTCCAGGCTGTCCACCCGCATCGTGCCGATCCTGAAGGAGATCGGCCTGTTCGGGCCCAAGGTGCAGAAGGCGCTGGGCGACATGGGCGTGATGGAATACGCCAAGATCGACATCAATCAGCTGATCGGTAATGACCTCCAGGTCGCCGACGACTTCGACAAGAAGAAGTTCGTGCAGGACGCGATCGCGGCCGAATAGCGGCCGCTCCATGAAGATCGGAAGAAGGGAGTAGTCGGTGCTCCCTTTTTTCTATTTGCAGATATCGATCCGCGGCGGCGCGTCGAGCGCCGTCGCCACCTTCGAGATGTCGATGCAGCGTGTGCCGAGCCAGGCCTTGCCTTGCACGAAGATCGAGAACCGCGCGAAGCTGTCGGCCTGTTCGGCGGGCGTCGGCCGGTTGCGGGCCAGCAGCCAGGCCAGCGCATAGATGTTGCTGGTTGCGAAGTCGGCCGCCGCCACGTCGAGGTCCTTCGCCCAGAGAGCGGCGTTCTTCTGCGCAGCGCCGCTGGGATCGGGCAGGCCCGCGAGCCAAGCGTGCGCGTTGGTGGCCATTACATAGGCCCCGCCATTCTGGTTGCGTAGCGCCTTCGCCTGCTCGGCCACGCCGATATAGCCCTGGCCTTCGATGGTGCTGTTGGCGCAACCGCGGCGGCAGAGCGCGACGAACATCAGGTATTCGGCGAGGATGATCTCGATATTGCCGTTGTTGTGCCTGCGCCAGGCCCGCGCGAGGTTCCAGCCTTGCGTGAGTTCCGCGCCCGACCACGGTTTGACAGCCTGAGGTGTGTCGCGTTCGAGTTCGCCGATCACCGCCTGTGCCCCGGATTGCCATTCGGCAGGGATCTGCGCGGCGGCCGGTGCGGCGCCGAACAGGGTCAGCAACAGGATCGAGATCGCTCGTTTCATGGGGCGCTCCTCAGTATTTGCGGGCCGTCTTGCGATCGCGGCTTTCGTATTGAAGCAGGTTGTCGGCACGCATCACGGTGGCGTCGGGCGGCATGAGCCAGCGCATCTGAACCGGCGTAATTAGCCGGTAGTGACGCGCATCGTCGACGGCGGCGCCGACATCCCAGCAATTCTCCTCGTTGGTGATCCACATGCCGGGCGCAAAGCGGCGCAGGTCGACCGACGCCGAATAGGTGCGAAGCGTCTTGCGGCCGTTGTTGAAATACTCGTGGAAGTACGACATCGCGAGCTCGCGGAGGCTGCGATAGACGGGATCGCGCCAGCGCAACCA
>JAUXWB010000068.1 GCA_030684475.1 Reyranella sp.
CAGCCGGCCTAGTACGGCTCTTCCAGCCGCTTGGCCATTTCCTCGATGTTGTCCGGCGGCCAACCCGGAATTTCCATGCCCAGGTGGAGGCCCATGCCGGCCAGCACTTCCTTGATCTCGTTCAGCGACTTGCGGCCGAAATTTGGCGTCCGCAGCATCTCCGCCTCTGTCTTCTGCACGAGATCACCGATGTAGATGATGTTGTCGTTCTTCAGGCAATTGGCCGAGCGCACCGACAGCTCGAGTTCGTCGACCTTGCGCAGAAGGTTGCGGTTGAACGGGAAGTCGTCCTGCTGCTCTTCCTTGCGGACCTCGCGCGGCTCCTCGAAGTTGATGAAGAGCTGGAGCTGGTCCTGCAGGATGCGGGCAGCGAGCGCCACGGCATCGGCCGGCATCGTCGTTCCGTTGGTCTCGACCGTCATCGACAGCTTGTCGTAGTCGGTGACCTGACCGACGCGGCTGTTCTCGATCTTGTAGGAGACGCGCTTGACCGGGCTGAACACCGAGTCGACCGGGATCAGGCCGATCGGAGCGTCTTCCGGACGGTTCGCCGAGGCCGGGATGTAGCCCTTGCCGGTGGCGACCATCAGCTCCATCGAGATCGAGGCGCCATCGTCGAGCGTGCAAATCAGGTGCTTCGGATCCATGATCTGGACGTCGCCGGGCAGCTCGATCATGCCGGCTGTGACTTCGCCGGGGCCGACGGCGCGCAGGTAGAGACGCTGCGGGCGATCGCCTTGCATCTTCACAGCCATCGCCTTGATGTTGAGGACGATGTCGACCACGTCCTCACGGGCACCGGGAATCGACGAGAACTCATGCAGCACGTTGTCGATCTTGATCGACGTGACGGCGGCACCCTGCAGCGACGACAGCAGCACGCGGCGGAGTGCATTGCCGAGCGTAAGGCCGAAGCCTCGCTCGAGCGGCTCGGCAACGATGGTCGCGGTGCGACCGGGATCGACGCCGGTCTCGGTGACAAGCTTCTCCGGCTTGATCAGATCCTGCCAGTTCTTCTGAAGCACGGGGGCTACCTCTCTAGACCGGTGTTCTGCGGACTGCCCCACTCATGCCGGGGCCCGCGACTGAATCTTTCGGAACCGGCGGCGAATGCCGCGGCTCACTGGACGTCCCGGTTCCCGCAAGGGAGCCGGCAGCCCGGTAGGCAAATCAGACCCGTCGACGCTTGGGCGGGCGGCAACCGTTATGCGGGATCGGCGTCACGTCGCGGATCGACGTCACGGCGAGGCCGACGGCCTGCAGCGCGCGCAGCGCCGACTCGCGTCCTGAACCCGGACCACGCACCTGGATCTCCAAGGTACGCATGCCGTGCTCCATGGCCTTGCGGCCGGCACCTTCGGCCGCCATCTGGGCGGCGAACGGCGTCGACTTGCGCGAACCCTTGAAGCCCTGCTGACCCGACGACGACCAAGCGATGGTGTTGCCCTGGGCGTCGGTGATGGTGACGATCGTGTTGTTGAACGAGGCATTCACGTGAGCGACGCCCGCGATGATATTCTTGCGTTCCTTGCGACGGGGACGCGCGGCGGTGGCGGTCGTGCCACTCGCGGCGGCTGCAGGCTTGGCCATGATCCGATTTCCCTCGACTTACTTCGTGACTTTCTTCTTGCCGGCAATCGGCTTGGCCGGGCCCTTGCGGGTGCGCGCATTTGTATGCGTGCGCTGCCCGTGGACCGGCAGGCCGCGGCGGTGCCGCAAACCCCGGTAGCAGGCGAGGTCCATCAATCGCTTGATGTTCATCGCCACTTCACGACGCAGATCGCCCTCGACCGTGTAGTCGCGGTCGATCGCCTCGCGGATGCGGATGACCTCATCGTCGCTCAGCGTGTTCACGCGGCGCGCGAGTTCGATCCCCACTTTTCCACAGATCTCCTTGGCTTTCGCCGGACCGATCCCGTGGATGTATTGCAGTCCGATTTCCACCCGCTTGGCGGTCGGAATGTTCACACCGGCTATACGAGCCAAAATCCCAACTCCTTCAAAGACTTACGGCGC
>JAUXWB010000193.1 GCA_030684475.1 Reyranella sp.
GGCGACAAGACCCAGCTGGTGCCGCTGATCGCGGCCGCGATCCAGCACAAGGGCGCGGCGTTCATCGACGTCATCAGCCCCTGCGTCGCCTTCAACAACCACGCCGGCTCGACCAAGAGCTTCGACTATGTGCGCGAGCACAATGACGCGGTGAACCGGCTCGACGTCATCAGCGGACGCGACCCGATCACGGTGGATTATGCCCCGGGCACCGTGCAGCTGGTCGAGCAGCACGACGGCACCCGGATCGCGTTGCGCAAGATCGATGCCGACTACGATCCGCACGATCGCGTCGGGGCGATGTCGTTTCTGCAGAGGCATGCCGCGCGCGGGCAGATCGTCACCGGGCTGTTGTATGTCGATCCGGAATCGGACGATCTGCACAGCCACCTCGACACCGTGGAAGCGCCGCTCAATACGCTGGACGCCGGGGAGCTTTGCCCCGGCAACGCCGCGCTCGAGAAGATCAACGCGAGCCTGCGCTAGGCTGCAATAACTGCGCCCACTCTGCCTCCAGCCGCTCGATCGCCGCGGGCAGCGGCAAAGCCGACAGCATGCCGCCGCTCTCGCCAAGCAGCCCGAGGCGCTTCAGCCGCGTCAGGACCTCGCCGATCTCGAAATCGGCCGATAAGCCGAAACGGCGCAGCAGGAGTTCATCGATGCTCGCATCGAGCGCCGCGCGCGTGACAGGCTCCGGCGCAGCCATCAGGCAGTAGCAGGCGAGCAGTGCTTCCTTCCATTCCTGTTCCTCGGCCTCGCCGATCAGATAGTTGAAAATGCCGGAATTGTTGTTGACGTTGCGGTAATAGATATTGTCGGTGACCTGCTTTTGATGAAGCAGCGACTGGCGATGGAAATTTCCGCGCTGCCGCAGCATGAAGGCGCCCAGCGCGAACAGGCCGCCGAGCGCAACCAGCGCCTGCTCCATGTCGTTATCGCCGGGCGTGCCGCTGACACCGAGATAGAAACCGGCGACAAAAAACAGGATCGTCAGGGTCGAGGCCAGTTTGATCAGGATCGGTATGCCGCCGACCACCGCCGGCACACCCAGGGTCAACTGATCCCACAGGCTCATCACCACCTGCACGTTGGGAAACAGGGCCTCGAGATCGGCGCGGGCGATGTGCCGGAAGTACTTGAACAGCACCGCGCCGCCGCGGATATTCTGGCCGCTCGCTTTTTTTCTGCCCCAGCGTGGCTGGCGCGCGTCGGTCGGCGGGTCGCCGCCAGGCCTGGTCGCAACCATCATCACCACGTCGTCATAGAGATCGACTTCGATTCGGCGTCGCCGCAAGCCCCACCACAAGGGGACCTCGATCGTCTTGCGATGGCTGCCGCGGCGGAACATGCGGACGTCGCGATAGTCCCCGACCGGCGCCTTTATCTTCACCCGTACCAGAGCGTGTTCGCCAAACGCGCGGGTGATCTCCTCATGGGCAATCTCGATGAAATTGGCCTCCGTCAGAATACGGACAAATTCCTCGCTCAGGCGTCGATAGGCTGCTTCGAGGTCCGGCGCGGGCGAGGAGGTCTGCGGACCGACCTCCGGGTCGAAGGGAAAATAGGCCTCGCGCAGCAGGTCGAGCTGTTCAAAATACTGGTAGTGAAAGATGGCGCCGAGCTGGCGGGCAACTTGCCGGAATCCGACCTGACCGGCGTCGTCGAGGTGACCCGCGGCCATCAGGCCGTCGATCAAGTCCGCCTTCCGAAACGGTATGGAACGATATCGCGACCCCGGTGCGGCCGCTTCGCCAGCTACTCCCTTCACAAAACTACCGTCCTCGCTGGAATCGTCACCGCAGGCGTGATCCCGCCGACATTTCGCGGTCAAATTCCCGCCCCGGGCCGCTCGCCCCGCATACGATAGCTGCGTTGCTGCCGTTGCGCCACTGCACCGATCGGTCGGCTGTCATTGCGAGAAATGCGATCCATTTTCGACACCGGATATGCGTCGGATACACGTCCGCGTTCTCGCGGCACGATTTGCCCGAGGTTTGCATATCGTTCTCCCTCAAGAACGAGGGAGCAGGGAATGCCGGATGCGCGCTGCACCCGCGGTCCCGTGTGCGAAGTCGTACGAAAAAACTGCACACGAGCATACAGGGCAGCGGAGAACATCCGACATTCCCTGCGCAATGGCTTGACGGCTTATGACGCGCTCACCCCGGAGAATTATGGCCTTTGTCGCCTCCGTCGCCCCGCGGAAACCGGCGCCGCGGCCCGGTC
>JAUXWB010000194.1 GCA_030684475.1 Reyranella sp.
CCTTCCTCGCCCTCGGGGCGGCGTTCGCTGCGCTCGCCGGGTTCACCGGCATCGCCCGCCTCACGGTCTTCGACATCGTCTGGTTCGTCGCCCAACGGCGCCTCGCGCGCGACCTCGTCGTAGTTGGCGCGGGCCAGTTCCTGGGCCGGACGGTCGCGGTCCTCGCGGCGCGTCCGCACGCGCTCGATCTCGCAATCGGCCGCGTTCAGCTCGTCGTCGGACTCGACCGCCACCATGAAGCTGTAGCGCTTCTCGATCTCCGAGAGGGTGTGGCGTTTCTGGTTAAGCAGGTAGAACGCCACCTTCGGCGGCACGCTGACCAGGATCTCGGTCGCCCGCCGGCGGACGCCTTCCTCCTCGATGGCCCGCAGCGCATGCAGCGAGGCCGATTCGATGGAGCGGATGCGGCCGATGCCGGCGCAATGCGGGCAGAGCTCGGTCGAGTGCTCGAGCAGGCTGGGACGCAGGCGCTGACGCGACATTTCGAGCAGGCCGAAGGCCGAGATGCGGCCGATCTGGATGCGGGCGCGATCGGTGCGCATCGCATCCTTGACCTTGTGCTCGACCTGCCGCTGGTGCCGCGTCTCCTCCATGTCGATGAAATCGATGACGATCAGGCCGGCGAGATCGCGCAGGCGGACCTGGCGGGCGATTTCCTCGGCCGCCTCGATGTTGGTCCTGAGCGCCGTCTCCTCGATGTTGCGCTCCTTGGTCGAGCGGCCCGAGTTGACGTCGATGGCGACCAGCGCCTCGGTTGGATTGATGACGATGTAGCCGCCGCTGCGGAGCTGGACGGTCGGCGAGTGCATGGCGTCGAACTGCGCCTCCACCTGGTAACGGTGGAACAGCGGGATCTGCTCCTTGTAGAGCTCGACCTTGTTCGCCTGGTGCGGCACGAGCTGGCGCATGAAGCCGCTCGCGGCCTCGAAGCCCGCTTCGCCCTCGACCAGCACCTGGGCGATGTCGGTGTCATAGACGTCGCGCAGCGAGCGCTTGATGAGGTCGCCCTCCTCGTAGATCAGCGCCGGGGCAGTCGACCGCATGGTGAGCTCGCGGATCGAATCCCAGAGCCGCGAGAGGTATTCGTAGTCACGCTTGATGTCGATGTTGCTGCGCTCGAGGCCGGCAGTGCGGAGGATCACGCCCATACCCTGCGGCACGTCGAGCTCGCCCAGCATCTCCTTCATCCGCTTGCGGTCGGCGGGGTTGGAGATCTTGCGCGAGATACCGCCGCCACGTCCGGCGTTGGGCATCAGCACGCAATAGCGGCCGGCGAGCGACAGGTATGTGGTGAGGGCCGCACCCTTGTTGCCGCGCTCTTCCTTGACGACCTGGACCAGCAGGATCTGCCGGCGCTTGATCACTTCCTGGATCTTGTAGTGGCGGATGGGGTTGCGGCGGCGGCGCTCGCGCGTCTCGCGCTCCTCGACGGCATCGTCGCCGCCCAGGATCTCGACGGTGACCTCGGGCTGCGGCGCCTCGGTGGGATCGACAGGCTGCCCCATCGCGTCGAGCGACGGCCCGTCGCCGGCTTCGGGTGCCGCTTCGGGGATCTCCGTCGGCTCCGGGACATCGCCCGAGAGTTCACGGGTGGCGAGTTCAGGTCCATCGAGGCGTTCGCTCACGATAGCGGCAGGCTGGGCCTGTGGCTCGGGAGCAGGGGCCTCGTCGACAGGGTCGCTCGCCGGCTCGACCGGCGCTGCCTCGGCGACATTGCCTTCGGGCATGTCGCCCTCGGGCACATCGCCCTCGGGCACTTGGGTTTCCGTATGGGCTTCGCTCGCCGCCTCGGTGATGTAGCCGTTCTCTTCGGGCGCAGTGGATTCATCGACGCCGGTCTCGGCGACCGGCTCCTCGCGACGCGAAGCGCGGGCGTCCTCGATATCGGACCGGTCGACGCGACGACGGCGACGCGGCTCGTGGTCCTCCTCGGACTCGGCATGAAGCCGCTGCTGCTCTGCGATCAGCCGTTCGCGGTCGGCGACCGGGATTTGATAGTAGTCGGGATGGATTTCGGAGAAGGCCAGGAAGCCGTGGCGATTGCCGCCATACTCCACGAACGCCGCCTGCAGCGACGGTTCGATGCGAATGACCTTCGCGAGGTAGATGTTGCCCTTGAGGGGCTTGCGTGACGCGGTCTCGAAATCGAATTCTTCAAGTCGTGTTCCATCGACGACGACCACCCGAGTTTCTTCGGGATGGCTCGCATCAATGAGCATGCGCCTTGCCATGGGCTCGCTCCCGAGGCGTTCGGTCCCAGCCGGCGCGAGCGACCAGCGGCCAAGTCGCCTCTCTGGCGCGAGGGGGACGGAGCGCCATCGACCCGTCGAACGGCCAAACCTAGGCCAAGACGGGGAAGCATCGCGCCGCCGGACCGCAACTGGGTCCTGCCAACCTCGGTGTTCCTGATAGCCACCGCCTGTCTAACAGTCCTTTGGCGAGCCCGCCGCGCCCGTTCTTTTGCAAAAAGGGGCGCCAGCGCTGGCCCGGCTGGGGACTGCCGTCGGAGCGCTGTCCCACAGGGGGCGCTTCGAACGACGGCGACTGCTCGCGGGACGCAACATACGGGGTTCCCCGGGGGGCGACAATCAAAAGATTGATAAAGATGAAAAATGTCCATTAACCAATTGATAAGGCTTGAAATTATCAGGGGATATGTGTATTTGGATTAAGATATCGCAAAAATAATAAACTCCCTCTGACATTAAAGTGGCGTTCGCCATGTCTCCCCTCTACCGCCGCGATCTGCTCGCCGTCATGACCGGTCTCGTCGCCCTTGGCGCCGGCACGGCAGACGCTTGGGCGAAAACGCCGGCGCGGAAATCGGTGAAGAAGCCGATGCCGCGCCCGCGTCCGAAAGTGATCGCTATTGACCCTGGTCATGGTGGCAAGGATCCGGGCGCGCTGGGTGTGCGTGGCACCCGGGAAAAGACGGTTGTGCTCCTCGTTGCCCGGGAACTGCAGAGGCAGCTTCAGGTCGGTGGCCGGTATCGGGTCATGCTGACGCGGACGAGGGACGTCTTCATCCCTTTGCGCACGCGGGTTGCCCGCGCCGAGTCGGCGAAGGCCGACCTGTTCCTGTCGCTGCACGCCGATTCCCATCCGGACTCGGATGTCCGCGGTGCTTCGGTCTACACGTTGTCCGAGGAAGCGAGCGATCGCGAGGCCGCGGCTCTCGCGGCGCGCGAAAACCGTGCCGATGCCTTGGGCAGCCTTCGGCTTGACCAGCAATCGGACAGTGTTGTCAGGACCTTGGTGGCCATGACGCAGCGGGGCACGGTGAACGATTCGCGGCGTCTCGCCGAGACCATGGTGGACACCTTCGGCCGTAACGGCGTCCGCCGGTTGCCGCGGACCCACCGCAGGGCGGGCTTCGCGGTTCTGACGTCAGCCGAAATTCCTGCCGTCCTCGTGGAATTGGGCTACCTGTCAAATTCGCACGACGAGAAGATGCTGACCGTGCGTCAACACCAGGTCCACCTGGCACGCGTGCTTCGAGCGGCTATTGATGCCTATTTTGCGGCAAATTCTGCCACAAGAAAGGCTTAAGTCAGGGCCATTCTCGCCGTTGCTGCCTCGAAAGGCGCCGCGTAGAAGATGACCGTGCTTAATTTCGTAAAGATCACGCTGGCCTTCGCCACGGCCGCCCTCATCGTGGGGACGGGGACCGTGGCGGGTTTGTTCTGGCACTTCAGCCACGGCCTGCCGGACCATAGCCAGCTGGCCAACTACCAACCGGCTACGGTGTCGCGCCTCTACGCCGCCGACGGCCGGCTGCTCGCGGAGTATGCCCGCGAGAAGCGGGTGTTCGTGCCGGTCGCGGCGATGCCCAAGCGCGTCGTCGAGGCTTTCGTCGCGGCCGAGGACCAGCGCTTCTTCACCCACCCCGGCATCGACTTCATCGGCATCGTGCGGGCCATCGTGGCCAACGTGACCAATCCCGGCAGGCGGCCGGAGGGGGCATCGGGCCTGACGCAGCAGGTCGCCAAGAACTTCCTGCTCACCAACCAGGCGACGCTCGCCCGCAAGATCCGAGAAGCGATCCTCGCCTTCCGCATCGAGGAGACCTACTCCAAGGAGCGCATCCTCGAGCTCTATCTCAACGAGATCTATCTCGGCGCGGGCAACTATGGCGTGGCTCAGGCGGCGATCAACTATTTCGACCGCTCGCTGGACGAACTCACCCTGTCGGAGATCGCCTACCTGGCGGCGCTGCCCAAGGCGCCCAATCGCTACCACGTCGTACGCAACGAGAAAGAAGCCTACGCCCGGCGCGACTACGTGCTCAATCGGATGCAGGAGGACGGCTACATCACCGCCGCCGAGGCCCAGGCGGCCCGCGCCGAGAAGCTGCAACTGCGCCGCCGCAGCGCCACCGAGACAACTCAGGCCGATTTCTTCGCCGAGGAAGTTCGGCGCAACCTGCTGGCTGCGTACGGTGAGAAGGGCCTCTATGAAGGTGGCCTGACCGTCAGCACGACTCTGGATCCTGCCTACCAGGAAGCCGCCGACAATGCACTGCGCGACGGGCTGATCGCCTACGACCGCCGTCACGGCTGGCGTGGCCCCTACGCCAAGATCCCCGACATGAGCATCTGGGAAGAAGAGTTTGCCCGCATCGCCCAACGCCGGCCCTTGTTCGGGCCTGCCACCTGGCAGCTCGCCGTCGTCACCAAGGTCGAGGCCCAGTCGGTGCAGGTAGCCGGCTTGCCGGGTGGTGAAGGCAACGGCGAGGGCACGATCCCCTTCGCCGAGATGACCTGGGCGCGCCCGACGCTGACCGACCAGCGCGTCGGCAACCCGCCGCGGGCGCCGCGCGATGTGGTGAGCGTGGGCGACGTCGTCGTCGTCGAGAAGGTCGAGAAGCCTACCGGCGCGCCGGCCAACGCTAAACCCTATCCGCCCAAGACCTACGCGCTGCGCCAGGTGCCCAACGTCGAGGGCGGCGTGGTGATCATGGATACCCAGACCGGCCGTGTGCTCGCCATGTCGGGCGGTTGGGCCTACGGCCGCAGCCAGTTCAACCGCGCCGTTCAGGCCGCGCGCCAGCCCGGCTCGGCCTTCAAGCCGTTCGTCTTTCTGGCGGCGATGGACGCGGGATTCACCCCGGCCAGCATCGTGGTCGACGGACCTTTCAGATACGACCCCGGCTATGGCCAGCCGATCTGGACGCCGACGAGCTACGGCGGCGCTGTCCTCGGACCGGCGACCGTGCGCCGCGGCCTCGAATTGTCGCGCAATCTGATGACCGTGCGCATGGCGCAGCAGGTCGGCATGAAGCACGTTGTCGAGGTTGCCAAGGAGTTCGGCGTCACCGACAACATGGGCGCCTATCTGCCGATGGCGATCGGTGCCGGCGAGACGACCTTGCTGCGCATGACCATGGCCTACGCCATGCTCGCCAACGGCGCCCTTGAGATCACGCCGAGCCTGGTCGATCGTGTACAGGACCGTAACGGCAAGACCATCTATCGCCACGAACCGCGTGCCTGCAAGGGCTGTGGCGAGGCGGTCGGCGGCGGCAACCCCACGGCGCCCGAGCTGATCGATTCGCGCAGGCCCTTCCACGATCCGGCATCGGTCTACCAGGTCGTGAGCATGATGCAGGGCGTGACCGTCCGCGGCACCGCCGGTCGTCTGGCCTCGCTCGGGCGGCCGATCGCCGGCAAGACCGGCACGACCAACGACGCGCGCGACAACTGGTTCCTGGGCTCGACCCCCGACATCACTATCGGCGTCTATATCGGCTTCGACGAGCCGCGGAATCTGGGTGCACAGGAGACCGGCGGCGGCAACGCCGCGCCCATTTTCGAGCAGATCGCCAAGGAGATCTTCAAAGATAAGGCGCCGACGCCATTCCGCATCCCACCTGGCCTGCGCCTGGTCCGCTTCACCTACGAGGGCGGTACGATCGATGAGGTCTTCAAGCCTGGTACCGAGCCCGGCTCCGATGGCTACATGGTGACGCCACTTGACGGCTCCGCCCCGTTTTCCGGTATAGACCCGGCCGGCGGCCCGCAGCAGGCGGGCGGCACCCGGCGCCCCGGCCTCTCGGGGACCGGCGAGACATATTGACGGACGGATACCGGAATGCGCGCTGAAGCCCAGTCGATGGTGAATGAGATCGAGGAGTCGCTGGTGCTCCTCAGGAGGCGTCTTTGACTACGACCACGCGGTCGTCCGTCTCGACGAGTTGAACGCGCGCGCCGAAGATTCGGCGCTGTGGAACGATCCGAAGCAGGCCCAGGCCGTGATGCGCGAACGCACGCGGCTCGAAGGAGCCATCGCCACCATCAAGCGCCTGCGCGCCGCTATCGACGACAATGTCGGACTGATCGAGATGGCCGAGTCCGAGAAGGACGAGGCGATGATCGCCGACGCCGAGCGGGCGCTCGGCGAAGCGCGGGCCGAGGCCGCCAAGGCGCGGCTGGAGACGCTGCTGTCGGGTGAGGCCGATCCCAACAATGCCTATGTCGAGATCAACGCCGGCGCTGGCGGCACCGAGGCCCAGGACTGGGCCGAGATGCTGGCGCGCATGTACACGCGCTGGGCCGAGCGCCGCGGTTTCAAGGTGAGCTGGCTTGAGGAAAGCGCCGGCGAAGAAGCCGGCATCAAGTCCTGCGCCTTCAAGGTCGAGGGGCCGAACGCCTATGGCTGGCTGAAGACCGAGAGCGGCGTGCATCGCCTCGTGCGCATCTCGCCGTTCGACGGCAATGCGCGGCGCCAGACCAGCTTCGCCTCGGTCAGGGTCTATCCCGAGGTCGACGACGACATCGAGATCGAGCTCGTCGACAAGGATCTGCGTGTCGACACCTACCGTGCCTCGGGCTCGGGAGGCCAGCACGTCAACAAGACCGATTCGGCGGTGCGCATCACGCATATCCCGTCCGGTATCGCCGTCGCCGTGCAGCAGGAGCGCTCGCAGCACCAGAACCGGGCCAAGGCACTGCAGATGCTGAAGGCGCGTCTCTACGAGATCGAACTGCAGAAGCGCGAGGCCGAGCGGCTGGCGATCGAGGCCAACAAGACCGACATCGGCTGGGGTCACCAGATCCGCTCTTATGTGCTGCAGCCCTACCAGATGGTGAAGGACCTGCGCACCAACGTGGAACGCTCCGACCCGCAGAAGGTGCTCGACGGCGACCTCGACGAGTTCATGGCGGCGTCGCTGGCCGCGCGCGTGGGCGAAGGCAACGACAAGGAAGCGGCCTAGTGCTCCGTTTCGTCGTCAAGGCGTTCACTTTCGGATTGCTCGGCATGATCGTGGCGCCGGTGGTCATGTTTTTCATCGTGCTGATTGCCGCACACACGTTCGACCCCCGTTGCGGGACGCCGGGCGACTCGGGTGGATGCGAGATGGGGGCGGCGTCGATTGCAATCCTCTCGATGCTTCCCGGCCTCGCGATAGGCGTCGCGATCGCGCTCATCCAGGGCTACAGGAACCGGAGCAAATGACCGGCGACGCGTTCGACAAGCTCCGAACGCGCATCCAGGGCCTGCGGGCCAAGACCATCGACAACGGCTGCACCGAGGGCGAGGCGCTGGCGGCCGCGGCCAAAGTCGCCGAACTGCTCGACCGCCACGATCTGTCGCTCACCGATGTCGAAATCCGCGAGGCGCCCTGCGAGCGGCGCGAATACGAGACGCATCGCAAGAAGCGCATCCCGCTCGACGACTGCATCGGTGCGATCGCGGCGTTCTGTGACTGCCGCGTGTGGCGCGAGAAGAACTCGGTAGGCGAGGGGCGGTACGTCTTCTTCGGTCTGCGCTCGGATATCGAAGTGGCCCACTACCTGACCGAGTTGATCGACACCACGGTCCGGTCCGAACTCGGCCGCTACAAGACCAGCGCGGATTACCAGTGGTTCCGCCACCAGGAGCGGCACCTGGCGAATGCGTCCTTCGCGCTGGGCATGGTCGCGTCCATCGCGGACAAGCTCATGGCGATGAAGGCAGGGCGGGACGAGGTGATCAACGGCACCGGACGCGGCCTCGTCGTCCTCAAGGCGGCGGTCGTGGATACCGAACTCGAGAAACTCGACTTGAAGCTCCGGACGGTGTCCCGTGCCAGCCGGATAGTGTCGCCGATGGCCTACGAAGCCGGCGGAGAAGCGGGTGCATCGTTCACTATCAAACCTGCCATTCGCGAGAGCTGACGGACACTGCCGCCCGGCCGTGTGGAACGAAGGGCACCGACGAGCGTTGTAAGGCTCGTCAGGAGTGCCTCAATGGTCAAACAGGCTGCGTGCGCGTCATTCGTCGTCGGATTGGCAATGGTGCTCGCCGCTTGCGCCGTCCAGACACCCAGTACCAGCGCCGCGCCCAACTATCAGGCCGCAGCGCCCACGATCGCGGCACCCGCCAACCTCCGCGCCATCTGCTACAACGACGCCGATCTCGGCACCTATCGCGTTCGCAACGTGCAGCAGCAGCTCGCCGTCGGTGTGCTCGCCTGCAAGGGGGCGGATGGGCAGCGCCGACTCACGCCGCAGTACCAGGCCTTCGTCGAAAAGTTCGGTCCGGACTTGTCGACCAATGCCGCGGAAATGAAAACTATGGTTGCCCGCAAGCGTCTCAACATCGATGTCATGGTGACCGAGATCGCCAACCGGACGGCGGGCCGTCCGACCGAGGATGCCGCCTTCTGCTCCCGCCACGAGCGCGCCTTCGCCTGGGCGCTCACGCCCGAGGTCACGTCGCTCACGCAGGTGCCGTCGCCCTACGACTTCGGTCCCGAGATGAAGGTGTTTCCCTGCCCGAAGACCTGATCGTCATAGTCTCCCCCGTCCGCGGATCAGGCTGACGACCAGCAGCAGGATGACCGCCCCCAGCGCCGAATAGATGACGGCCGAGACGATGCCGGTTCCGAGCTGGATGCCGAACCGGGGGAACAGCCAGGAGGCCACGAAGGCGCCGGCAATGCCCACGAGGAGATCGCCGACGAGGCCGAACCCGGTCCCGCGCACGATCTTGCCGGCCAGCCAGCCAGCGACGATGCCGACGAGAAGAATGATCACAATGCTTTCCGTCGACATGTTCATGACTTCACTCCCCCGGCCACCTTCTTGATCTTGCTGATGGCCAGATTGGCGGTGCCCTTCAACTTGTCGGTGGTGGTGCTCATGTGCTCCCGGACGAAGTGACCAACACTTAACGCAGCGGAGTGGGATGCGTTGCCGCGCGCCGCCACCTATACTTCCCGTCATGGTAGAGAAGCCGCCGAGTGCCGCCCAGTTCATGTCCGCCGTGCTGGCGGCAGTGCACGAGCTCACGGGCCGCCGGCCGCCGCCCACTTGGACCCATGTCGAGAAGCTTCAGCGTAAGCTCGCGACCTCCAACACCGATGCGGTCGAGGCCGCGATCCGGCTCGCCGTCAGCAAGGGCTGGATGCGCGCCGACGGCGACCCGGCCACGTCGGTGACGCTCACCGTCGACGGCCTCAAATTGCTGGTGCCTCGCCCATGATCTAAGATCGGCATGTAAAGGGGGAGATAAAATGACGTTCACGAAATTCGGATGCGCGCTCGTTGTTGCC
>JAUXWB010000214.1 GCA_030684475.1 Reyranella sp.
CCTTCCGGATCACCACCAGCTGATCTTCCGACAGCCCGCCCAGCAGTTCCTTCACCCTCGTATACGTCTGTCCCGCCATTACGGATTTGTCGGCGTCCTCGCCTTCCGGCGCGTAGACCAATAGCCAGTCCTCGGTATCGATCGGCCGGGCGCTGCGGCGCAGCAGATCGATCCGCTTGTTGCGGGCGATGGTGTAGATCCAGGTGGCGGCCGACGCCCTCAGGCGATCGAAGCTGGCGGCCTTCCGCCAGACCATGACCAGGGCCTCCTGGGTCACTTCCTGCGCGGTCTCTGCATCGGTGCCGCCGCGGATGATGAAGGCCTTCACCCGGGGCGCGAAATGGCGGAACAGCGTGGCGAAGGCCGCGCGATCCTGACGGGACGCGATGGCTTCGATCAGATCGGCGGCCTCGTCGGCGGTCAGCATCAGGAAAGTCTACCCCGGCGAGCTGTGCATGCTGCAGACAATAATCCGTTAGTCTTCCCGATGCCTTCTGCCAGGAAGCGGACGCACGGTGCGCCTGCCAAAGTGCTGAATGGAACAGCTAACCTGCGCATCTTTGGCACGAACGAGATGCATGCGTGTGTTGTTGCCTTGGACGGCATTCGTCGTGGTCTGAATTCCTCACCGGACCATTCACCCCAGCGTCGATGAATTTTTCACCCCCGACGCAGATCCCACCCGCCCACAACGCAGGAACCGTCAAAGAACACAGTCGCCTTCGCCGCCTCGGGCTGCGCAGAAGCCTCCCGACGCTGTGGCCGTCAGTTGACCAGCACGGGCGCCTTGCACAGGTATGTCCGGTCCTCGATCTGTCGAACCAGGAAGTCGGCGACATCCGCGCGGGATATGATTCCGTTACGCCACGCTGAAGGCTCGTCCAGGATCCTGTAGCGCCCGGTTCGCCGGCCGTTCGTCAGAACTCCCGGCCGGGCAATCGTCCAATCGAGCGAACTGTCCTTGATCAGTTGTTCCTGCACGGACTTGTCGGCATAGGCGCGGCCGAACACCATCAGGAACGGCAAGCGTTGCAGGCAGCCGATGCTGGCGCGGCTGTCGCCGGCGCCAAAGCCAGTGACAGAGATCAGCCGCTTCACGGCCTTGCCTTCCATGGCGCTGACCAAGAGGCGGGTCGCGTCGGAGAAGAGACTGACCGGCCGGAAAAGATCTCCCAGGGAAGAGATGCCCAGAGCCTGGATGACGACGTCCATACCGTCGAGCGCCGCGGCGATGTCCCGACCGTCGAGTGCGTCGCCGCGACTTTTCTCCAGGTTCGGATCGGACAATCCACTCGCCGGCGCCGAGCGGGAGAGTGCCCGCACCCGATGGCCGGCCTCGAGCGCCTGGCGCGTCGTTTCGAGTCCGATGCCCTTGCTGGCGCCAATGATCAACACGCGGGCCATGCTGGTGCTCCCTGAAAGAAGGGTCGCCATCATGCCGACGGACCTTCAGACTACAGATGTGCATCAACCAGGGGCAAACAAGAGGCGTCGACGCGGGCCCTCGACCAGCATCGCAGCACAACATCCAGCGGTTGTTTCGAGTCTCCGGCCTCGCAGTGATCCGGGCGGCGACGGCGCGAGTATCAGCAACACGTCAACCAACTGGAGGTCCATAAAAATGCTACGCAAGACTTTTGTCGGCATCGCCGCGAGCGCGCTGCTTTCGCTCGTGTCGGTCAACGCCAATGCAGCGGATATCGTCGACACGGCAGTGAAGGCCGGCCAATTCAACACTCTGGCCGCCGCCCTGAAGGCGGGAGATCTCATCGTTGTGCTGAAGGGCAACGGGCCGTTTACGGTTTTCGCGCCGACCGACGACGCCTTCAAGAAGCTTCCCCCGGGCACGGTCGAAAACCTCCTGAAGCCCGAGAACAAGGCCCAGCTGGTCAAGATCCTGACCTATCACGTCGTACCCGGAAAAGTCATGAGCTCGGCCCTCGCCGGGAAGAAGACCGATGCCAAGACGGTTCAGGGCGAGATGGTCATGATCGATGCCACGATGGGCGACGTGACTGTCAACGGCGCCAAAGTCGTGGCTGCCGACGTTGCTGCCGACAACGGCGTCATCCACGTGATCGACACCGTCCTTATCCCGAAGTAACCCGCTCCGGGGATCGGTACCGCGCTACACGGCATACATTTGTTCGTGTCGTCGCGGGCACCGGCCGCACCTTGGGATTGCTTTTCTGATCCGAAGTATGGGGCCCGGCCGAGGCAGGTTCGGCCCCCTCTCAGGTCCCCGCGAGGTCGACAAAGCGGAAGCCGACGACGAAGACACCCTTGCGGGTGTCTTTTTCGGCGTCTCGGTCTCGCGGCCCCGCATCAGGCGCGGCTGGCGAGATACCACAGCGGCATCAGCAGGACGGTGATCAACTGAAGGCGCACGCGCCACACCATCAGGCGATTGCTGCGGCTGGCACCCGCCGTCACCTCCGCCAGATCCCGGCCCATCGAAAGGACTCCGACAAACAGGATCACCAGCGTAGCGAGTCCGGAGGCAAGAGCGAGAACGAAGAGAATATTTGCAAAGGTCATCGACGGCTCCATGTCGCCGCGCGGGGCGACGCCTTCGAACTGGCGTCGCGGCTTTTCTCCAACAAGTCCTCCGGCGCGCAGGGTGATGCTGTGTCGCACTCACGCGTCATGATCCGCCGCCGCACGCGAGGCGTAGTCAATCCAGTGTCCACCAGGAGCAGAATATGATTTCCCTCTACCGGTCCATCATGGATTCGAACGTCAATCCCCTGCGCAACCTCCCCCCGGCCCAGCGGTTCCAGCTCATGCTGTTTCTCAGCGTCATGTGGACCAACATCTTCTGCCTGAGCGCCGGCGCGTGGATCTGGTATGGCGAGCTCATCGTTTTCCATGTGCTGGTCGTGGCCGGCATCGTCGTCACGGGCCTGGTCTTCAGGCGGGCGTCCAAGGCGACCGACTATCGCACCTATCGCCACTATCCCCTGAAGGATGGCACCGCCCGCTATGACGATGTCTGGGGCGGCTAGCATCAAATCCGCAACGGTAACGCCGTTCCGGAAACATGCCCGAAGGCGATAGACCTAACGCGTACTACGATGGCGCCTGTCCTCTGTGTGCTCGCGAGATCGGCTTTTATCGGCGCCAGAAAGGCGCCGACCGGATTTGCTGGGTCGATATCAGCGGCATCGACACCATGGATGTCGCGCCGGATCTGGCCCGGGAAGAGGCACTCGCCCGATTTACCGTGCGGGATGCCGACGGAAGCCTCGTGTCGGGCGGCAGAGCATTCACCCTTATCTGGAAACAGCTTCCGCGGTTCCGATGGCTGGCTAAGCTTTTCGACATCCAGCCCTTCTCCCGGTCGCTCGACCAGGCCTACGGCATCTTTCTCAAGCTTCGTCCTCGTCTGCAGGCGATGACCTTGTCCAGGGAAGTGCAGGGGCCAGGACGGTGAAGACCCGAATCAGCCATACCGACGGCATCGTCACGATCACGGACGTGAACACCACGATCGGCTATTGCCGTTACGATCTTTCGGGTGAGATCGAGTACCTGTTCGTCAGCCCGGCGTTTCGGCGTCGGGGATATGCAACGAAAATTCTGAAGATCGTCGAGACGCACCTGGGGACCGTGTTGCGCTTCAGGCCGCCGATAAGTCCGCTCGGCCGGCATGTCGTCGGCTCCTACAACCGAGGCCGGCAGGCCGCACCGGAAGGCGACGGCAGGGACGCCGCGCGGTGGCTGTAACACCTCAGGCCCGGGATCGGCCGATCATGCCGAGGAACTCGCGCCGCGTCTCGCCGCTGTCGCGGAAAGCACCGAGCATCCGGCTGGTCACCATGGTGACCCCGGCCTTGTGGATTCCGCGCGTCGTCATGCATTGATGCGCGGCTTCGACCACCACGGCCACGCCCCGCGGGCGCAGGACCTCCTCGATCGTGTTGGCGATCTGCGCCGTCATCTTCTCCTGGATCTGCAGTCGGCGAGCATAGATCTCGACCACCCGCGCCAGCTTGCTGATGCCGACGACGCGCCTGTCGGGCAGATAGGCGACGTGCGCCCGACCGATGATCGGCACAATGTGATGCTCGCAGTGGGATTCTAGCCGGATGTCGCGCAGGACGACCATCTCGTCGTAACCCTCGGCTTCCTCGAAGGTCCGCCGCAGGACTTCCCGTGGGTCCTCATCGTAGCCGGCGAAGAATTCCTCGTAGGATCGCACCACGCGATCGGGCGTGCCGACGAGGCCTTCGCGGTCGGGATCGTCGCCCGCCCAGCGGATCAAGGTGCGAACGGCCTGTTCCGCCGCGTCGCGCGACGGACGTTCACCATCGTTGCCGGCGGCCAGGTCGCTTTTCTTGACGATCATGTTCATGGCTAGTCCCCGGGCTATATCGTACAGGCTCTAGCCCTACGGCGCGGCGATGCCCTTGGATGATGTGAGACCCTCGTTCTCTCGTCGTGCGACGAAAGGTTCCAACAAGACATTGCATTGAACCGTCCAGCGCGTGCCTGCGTAGCAGCAACGTGCAGAACCAAGACATGGACAAGAGCTCCGATGCCTTCCCCTCGGGTGGTTTGGCCATCGTCGTTGGATCGTCTGGCGGCATTGGCCAGGCACTGCTCGGCCGTCTCGCGACTCAGCCCCGCTCTTCTGCGGCGCTGGGGCTGGGACGCCGCAGTTCCCCGCCCCTTGACCTCACCGACGAGGAGAGTATCGCCCAGGCGGCCCGTCATGTTCGGGGCCTCGGGGCCGAAGTGCGGCTGGTGATCGATGCCACCGGCTTCCTTCACATGGACGGATTCACCCCAGAGAAAAGCTGGCGCGACCTCGATGCCGTTCACATGGCAAGGGCCTTTGCCGTGAACGCCATCGGCCCGGCCCTGCTGATGAAGCATTTTCTGCCATTGCTGCCGCGCCAAGGAAAGTCGGTGTTCGCGACGCTGTCAGCGCGGGTCGGCAGCATCGGCGACAACAGGTTGGGTGGCTGGTACAGCTATCGCGCCTCGAAGGCAGCGCTCAATCAGCTCATGCGCACGGCAGCCATAGAACTCGGCAGAACTAGGCCAATGGCGCTCTGCGTCGCGCTACATCCCGGCACGGTAGCCACGCCCCTCTCGGCGCCCTTCGTAAAGTCGGGTCTGGAGGTCCAGACCACCGAGCAGGCGGCCGACCGTCTGCTCGATACCATCGGCCGCCTGAGTGCCGGCAGCAGCGGTGGATTTTTCGACCATCGCGGCAAAACGGTGCCGTGGTGACAATCCCGACGAGCGCTGCCTGGTACCCGATCCCGCCCTTTGCACCAGTGCGGACGAGGTACCCAGTGATGCTCTGCTCCGACAGTCCACGCTGAGAGACGAGGTATTCATTCGATGAAGACGATATTGGCGGCCTACGCTGCGGCGGCGGCGACAATGCTGGCCTTGGATGCGGTCTGGCTGAGCGTTTCCTCGGACCTGCTTTATCGGCCGCTGCTGGGCGACATACTGTTGCCGGGATTCCGGCCTGTCCCGGCGATCCTGTTCTATGTGCTCTATGTCGTGGGCATCGTGATCTTTGCCATCAAGCCCGCGCTCGTGACCGGGCGCTGGTCCGCAGCGGCGGGCAAGGGCGCGCTGCTCGGCTTCTTTTGCTACGCCACCTATGATCTCACCAATCAAGCGACATTGAAGACCTGGCCGGTAACAGTGACGATCGTCGATATGGGCTGGGGCACTTTCCTTACCGCCTGCACGGCGACGGTGGGCTACCTCGCGGCATCAAGGCTTAAGCGGCTGGGCTGAATGCGCCAGCGCGCTGGAATAGCGCAATGCCGCAAACGCGATCAGGGCTGCCACCGACCAGACGCTGAGCGAGACGAAGTTCGCATACTCAACCTGTGAGAACAGCGTGCTCGCGGCGACCGCCTTGTCGTGCAGCAGCACGAAACCGGCCAGAGCCAGCCCGACGATCCCCAGCATGACGAAGCGTTCGGATTGGCGCAGCGACATGCCGGCGATCATCGCGCAGGGGAAGAGGAACAGCTCGACTCCCGAAGCAGCGCCCAGGGCCTGGGCGCTTGCCAGTGTGTTGACAATGCCGACCAGCGGCAGCATCGCGCGCCCGGCGAGCGACGACAGGCGCGTGATGGCGGGCACGGCCAGGAAGAAGGGCGTTGAGAGAAGGGTGACATAGGACGCGCCGTGGTCGTTGCCGACCAGCCAGTGGATCGAGAGCGGAAAGAACGGCTGATTGATCGCGACGACAATGGCGATCAGGTTGCTGGCGGCTGCAAGGGGGTCGTCGGAGTGGATATAGCCCGCAAGACGTTGGGTGATCTTACGCATTTCGCGGACCGGGGAAGAACGCGCAGACGCGCCTTTGGTAGTCCGCAAACGCTGCCCCGCGTGACTTCAACATATGAGCCTCGAGCGGCGGAATACCCGACACATGGACGAGCAGCCAGTAGATCATCGCGGGGCCGATGAGCGCGATCAGTCCGTAGAAGTTGTCGGCGGGCAGGCCGACCGCGATCACGGGATAGGAAAGCCACGCCAGCCACTCGAAGAAATAGTTGGGATGACGCGAGTAGCGCCACAGGCCGATCTCGCAAACCGCGCCTTTCGCGCGGGGTGATCCTGCAAATCGGGCCAGCTGCGCGTCGGCTGCTGCTTCGCCGAGAACCGCCACGGCCAGGATCGCGAGACCGAGGGCATCGCCCCAGCCGAGCGGCGCGGTGTTGCGGGCGGCGGCGAGAACGCAGATCACCAGCACGAGCGCCGCCGCCGCCTGGACCTGCAGGAAAAGGAACAGGCGGACGACGAAGTTTGCGCCCCACTCCTCGCGCAAGGCCTTGTAGCGTGCGTCGTCGCCACCTCGAAGCGTGCGCCGCACGATGTGAAGGCCGAGCCGCACCGACCAGGCAAACACGCAGGCGGCGACCAGCGCCTGCCGCGCCGTCAGCCCCTCCTGTCCTGCAATCGGGACAAGAGCTGCAGCGGCACCTACCACGCCAACGGCGAACGACCAGATGGCGTCGATCCAACCAGACTGGCCGGTCCGAAGCTGCACGGCCCACGCGACCGTCATGACCAGCGCCAGCGCCACAGCGGCGGAACAGACAACGACAATGATCATCCCGCCTCCCGTTGGAAATCCATTTGTCCTACATACGCGCATCTCGGCAAACGGATCTCTGTCCGGGTTGGTTCAATCGCATAAGTCCTACCTTGCCCTCGAAATGTCCTCTCTCCGGCTCAAATCGAACTTCGGTCGCGTCCTTTGCCATGCCTCTGGAGCAAACTTCGCGAACTCTGCTCACGACAGCTTTCCGGCGCTCGGAATCGGGTTTTCGGCTTCATATGTCCAACCCGCGACGCCTGCTATCCTCACGCATTCGATCACGAGCGCGGGGGCTCATGGATTTTCAGGAGCTGGTGCACAGCCGCCGCAGCGTCAGGGGTTTCAGGAACGAGGCGGTGCCGAAAGCGGTGATCCGCGAGATCATCGAGGACGCCAAGCGCGCGCCATCGTCGATGAACAGCCAGCCGTGGCATGTCCATGCCCTCACCGGCTAGCCGCTGGAGCAGGTCCGTCGCCGCAACATGGAAGAGATGGCCGCGGGCAAGCCGTCGAAGCGGGACATCTTCACCCACGGTCCCTACGAGGGCGCCCATCGCCAGCGCCAGGCCGGCGTCGCCAAGCAGCTGTTCGCCGCCATGGGCGCCGGTCTCGCTGGTGCTCACCTACGACCGCGTCGGGCCGCCTCTCGGGCCAGATCGCCACGAGAGGCACGCCGAGCCTACGAGGGGTTGGCGCCGGCGATCGCCTTCACCTCGAGGAATTCCTCCATGCCGAACTTGCCCCACTCGCGGCCGTTGCCGGACTGCTTGTAGCCGCCGAACGGGGCGGTGCGCTCGTTGGGCACGCCGTTTAGGTTGACGTTGCCGGCGCGGATCTGCCGGCCGACGCGGTTGGCGCTTTCGACCGAGCCGGCCGAGACGTAGCCGGCCAGGCCATAGGGCGTGTCGTTGGCGATCTTGACCGCGTCGGCTTCGTCCTTGGCGCCGAGGATGGTGATCACCGGTCCAAAGATCTCCTCGCGGGCCACCGTCATGTCGTTGGTGACGTCGGCGAAGATGGTCGGGCGAACGTAGAAGCCCTTGTTGACGCCCTCGGGCAGGCCGGGGCCGCCGGAGACGAGCGTCGCGCCCTCGTCGATGCCCTTCTTGATCAGCGCCTGGATCTTGTCCCACTGCGTGCGATTGACCACGGGCCCCATGGTGGTGCCCTCGGCCTTGGGGTCGCCCACCTTCGTCTT
>JAUXWB010000215.1 GCA_030684475.1 Reyranella sp.
CCGAGGAGACCGGCAGTCCGATCCCGCAGTATCCAGTGGTGTTCACGCGCTTCAACAACACGTTGGTACCGCACAACGGCAAGATGCTGTCGACCACGCACTCCGAGCAGTATGACTGGGAGGCCGAGCTCGCCGTCATCATCGCCAAGAAGAGCCGCAACGTGCCGAAGGAGAAGGCGCTACAGGTGATCGGCGGCTATTCCGTCTTCAACGACGGTTCGATCCGCGACTGGCTGCGGAAGTCGGGTGGCCAGTTCACGCTGGGCAAGAACTTCGACGGCACCGGTGGCTTCGGTCCGGACATCGTGACGCCCGACGAGCTGCCCAAGGGCGGCGCGCCGCTCAGGATCATGACCCGGGTCAACGGCGTCACCATGCAGGACAGCAACACCGACGACCTGATCTTCGACGTGCCGACGCTGATCCACGAGTTGAGCAAGGTCATGACGCTCGAGCCGGGCGACGTCATCATCACCGGCACGCCCTCGGGCGTGGCGATGGCGCGCAACCCGCAGCCCTGGCTGAAGCCGGGCGACGTCTGCGAAGTCGAGATCGAGAAGATCGGCGTGCTGCGCAACCCGATCGCACAGGGCGCCTAGAATCTTCCTCTCTTCCCCCTTCGCGGAGTCCGCGAAGGGGAGGAAGGCTAACGCCGCGGCACCCGATCCAGCCCGCCCAGCATCAGCCGGGTCGCGAACTCCGTCGCGCCGGCGGGATCGACCGGCTCGCGCGCCACCATGACCACCGATACTTCGAAGGCAACACCGGCCAGCGAGGCGGCGAGGTAGGAGACGTCGATATTGGGCAGCACGCCCTGGGCGATGGCGGCGCGGATGTCATCGTTCAGCGCCAGCGCCAGCGCCCGCACGTCGGGCTTGTCGAGCAAGGTGCGGATGGCGGTGAAGTTCTTCTGCGCCAGCGCCAGCAGTTCGGGGTCCTCGACGATGAAGTCGAAATAGACGGCGTAGTGCTTGCGGAAGAACTCCTCGGCGGTACGCGCTTGGCCGCGGCCCTGCCGGTGGCGCTTCAGCAGTTCACCGGTCAGCTCGCCGACCACGGCCTCGAAGATCTCGTCCTTGTCCTTGAAGTAGTTGTAGAAGGTGCCCGAGGCGAGATCGGTGCGGCGCACGATGTCGCGTACACTGGCGGCGCCCGCACCCATTTCGGCGAACACCGCGCGCGCGGCCTTCAGGAGCGCGGTTCGGTTTTCCGCCTTGTTCTGCTCGCGCCGTCCCGAGCGTTCGCCGCGCAGGTCGGTGGAGACGGGGTCAGCGGGAGCGCCGTCGTTCATTTCAGGTGTTTCCGTTGCACTCGTCTCATCGTCCGAGCTGCGCCAGTTCGTGGCGTAGTCCCGCCACCATGTCGTCCATGGCGCGCGCCGCCGCCTGGATGGCGCCGCGCATGCCGACGAAGCCATGGATCAGCGATTCGAATTCGTGATGCATCGTCTTGACGCCGGCTGCGGTCAGCTTGTCGGCATAGGCCTTTCCCTCGTCGCGCAACGGATCGAAGCCCGCGGTATAGATGAGGGCGGAGGCGACGCCCGCCAGGTCGTCGGCGCGGAGCGGCGAGGCGCGTGGGTCCGCCACCTCGTCGAGGCTGTTGAGGTAATGGTCACGACTCCACTCCATCTCGGCGCGGGTGAGCAGGAAGCCCTCGCCGCAGGACTTGTAGGAACCGCTGTCCAAGCCGAGATCGGTGGCGGGATAGAACAGCCATTGCAGGCAGGGTGGCCGCGGGTCGTTGCGGACAAGCCTGGCCAGCACGGTCGCGATCGTGGCGCCGGCCGAATCGCCCGCCACGATGAGGCGCGCCGGGTCGATGCCGAGGCTCACGGCATTTGTCGACAGCCAGCGAAAGGCCGCGACCGCGTCGTCGATGGCCGCTGGAAACTTGTGCTCCGGCGCCAGCCGGTAATCGACGGCGACCACGGCGCAACTGGTGCGGGCGCAGATGTAGCGGCAGGGCAGGTCATAGGCCTCGAGGCTGCCCGTCACCCAGCCGCCGCCGTGGAAATAGAGGATGGCCGGCAAGAGCCGAGCCACGGCGCCGGCCGGCCGGTAGAGCCTGACGCGCATCCGGCCGGCAGATCCTTCGATGGTACGATCCACGATTTCGCCGATCGGTGCTGCGCGTCCGCTCAGTTGCGGCAGGAAGGCATCGATGTCGGCGCGGGCATCGGCCACGCTCATGCGGTGCGCCGGCGGTTGGCCGCTGCGCGCCAGCAGCTTCAGGAACCATTGGGTGCGGCCGTCGAGGATACGGCCGTCGACCGTCACGGGCGGTCCGGCCAGGATATTGACCCAGGAGATCGGCATGCGGAGCGCCAGATTGGCGGCCTTGCCCTGCAGTTCGCGGACGATCTCCTTCACCGGCATGGCCCCGTTCCTAGCATCCCCGCCCGCCGTTGTGGAGCCCGCGCCGGCTGGCTAGCGTAGCTCCGGCATGGCAACAGCTGCTCACGATCCCGCCCACAATCCTTACGACGACGCGCTCCGGCGCGAGATCCTGCGTAGTGAGCTGCAGCGCATGCGTGCGCTGGCGGTCATCCTGGCGGTCCTGCTGGCGGCCACCCTGGTCGCCGCCAATCTGTTCCCCGAGCTGAACCAGCGCCTGTTCCGGGTTGGCATCGCGGGTTGGCTGCCGCTCGCCGGTATCGGCCCGTTCCTGCTGTACGAACTGGCGGCCATGACCGTCCTTCGCCTGCGTCTGGCGCAGGACAAGGACTTTCCGCGGCCGGCCCGCTTCGCCAATGCGCTGATCGAGACCAGCCTGCCCGGCGTCATCATCGCCGCGCTGGCTCTCCATATGGACCCGCAGCTCGTGTTCGGCTTCTGGCCGCCGTTGCTCTATTTCATCTTCATCCTGCTCTCGACGCTCAGGCTCGACTTCTGGCTGTCGCTGTGGACCGGCGCCGTCGCGGCGGTCCAGCAGATGGTGCTCGTCCTCTGGCTGCTGCCGATCACACCCTGGGGCAATATTCCGGACGAGACCCTGGCCTACCATTTCAGCCGCAGCATCGTGCTGCTGATGGCAGGCGTGGTCGCCGGCGTGGTCGCCGGCAGCCTGAGGCGGCAGTTCGAGAAAGCGGTGGCGGCGGCGGCGGCGCGCGACCGGGTCACCAACCTGTTCGGCCAGCATGTCTCGCCCGCCGTGGTCGACCGCCTGCTCGCGACGTCGTCGGAGCCGGCGAGCGAAATGCGTACCGTGTGCGTTCTGTTCCTCGACATCCGTGGCTTCACCGCGATGACCCGCGTGCGGCCGGCCGAGGAGACGGTGGCGCTGCTCAACGATTTCTTCGCCGACATGATCGGGGTCGTCGACCGGCATGGCGGCATCATCAACAAGTTCCTGGGTGACGGCTTCCTGGCGCTCTTCGGCGCGCCGCTCAAGGACCCGTCGGCGGCGATCAACGCGCTGGCGGCGGCGCGCGGCATGCTGGACGCGGTAGACGCCTGGAACCGGGCGCGGCCGCAGCAGACGCTGCGCATCGGCATCGGCATCCACATCGGCGAGGCGGTGACCGGCACCGTGGGCTCGCCGCAGCGCAAGGAATACACCGTGATCGGCGACACGGTGAATCTCGCCGCCCGGCTGGAGCAGCTCACCAAGGAGACCGGATCGCGACTGCTCGTCTCGAGTTCCGTCCACGACGCGCTGCGGGCGGCCGGCGACGCCGGTCCCGCCACCGACCTCGGTTCGATGGCGATTCGCGGCTACGACGAAACGGTGCAGGTATGGCGGCTGGCATGAAATGGTACTTCGCCTACGGCTCGAACATGAGCGCGGCGCGCTTGTTCGAGGACCGGCTGAAGCCCGAAGGGGTCGCTTGGGGCGACCGCATCGGCGGCCGGCTCGACGGCTGGCGGCTCACCTTCGACAAGCACGCCCGGACGCCGCCGGGCGCCGGCGCCGGCAACATCGTGATGGCAGCCGGCGCTGCCGTGCAGGGCACGCTGAACGCCCTGCCACGCCGGGGTTTCGACGTTCTCGACATCCATGAAGGCGTGGCGGGCGGCCACTACGAACGACGCACGCTGCCCGTGGTGCGCGCCGACAACGGCGAGACGGTCGAGGCGATCGTCTATGTGGCCCTGAAGGTCACCACCGGGCTCAGGCCGACGCGCGCCTATCTCGCCTTCCTGCTCGCCGGCGGCGACCTGCTGCCGGCGGACTATTTCGAACGGCTGAAGGCGACGCCGACGGTTGATTGACGGCGGTTACTCCGCCGGCACCATCTTCTTCTTGCGAGCACCGGCCTTGTTGGTCATCGGGTTGAAGCCTTTCAGTTCGTCGACGTCGGCCTCATGCCAGAAGTTGAGCTCGATCATCACGCCGTCCGGATCGTGGATGAAGACCTGCTGCAGCGGGCGGGCAGGGACCTTCCTGACCTCGAACTTCACCTTGTCCTTCTTGATCTGGTCCAGGGTGCCGCGGATGTCGGTGCAGTTGATGGCGACGTGGTCGATGGCGCCGCTGCCCTGGTCCTTGCGGCCGGTTTCCGACACCAGATGCAGGATCGCCTTGTCGCCGGCGTAGAGCCAGGCACCGGGGAACGGAAAGGGCGGCCGGTCGCCATCGCGCAGGCCGACGTAGCGCTCGTAGAAGCGCACCGTGGCTTTGAGGTCCTTGCAGTAGATGTTCCAGTGGTCCAGCGAGAGTGCGGGCATGTCATTCTCCCTATCTGCTGGATCCAAGCTTACAACACTCCGGCTCACCCGTGGCAGCAGGATTTGCCGGATTTTTCCTCATATTTGTCGTGGTGACGCACCCAGTGGCTGAGATTCCCGCCAGGCGGTTCGTTGCGGCCCTTGGGCGTCATGTCGAGGAAGCCGTAGACCGTGCCGGTGTCCTCCGTGCCGCGGGCGAACACCGAGTAGGTGTGGAAGTTCTGGCCGGTTTCGTCCCGGGTGAAGACGCTGTAGCCCGGCAGTTCGTCGCTCGCGAAGTCCTGCTGCTGGAAATTGTAGAAGACCTTGCCGCGTGCCTCGTCGGCCTTGGAGAACGAGACGTTGTAGTCGAAGTTGAAGTCGGAGCCGGCCGACGACACCCATTTGAAGCTCCAGCCCATGCGTTTGTGGAACGGCGCGATCTTCGCATAGGGCGCCCGCGAGACGGCGACCAGCATCACGTCGTGGTTCACGAGGTGAATCAGCGAGCCGTCGAGCTGGTCGGCGCCGAACGAACAGCCGACACAGCCTTCCTCCCAGTCGGGCCCGAACATGAAGTGCTTGACGATGAGCTGGCTGCGGCCCGCGAAGAGGTCGGCAAGCGTCTCCTTGCCGTCGGGTCCCTCGAACGCGTAGCTCTTCTCGACCTTCACCCAGGGCAGCTCGCGGCGCTGGCGCGCCAGTTCATCGTGCGCGCGAAGGTGCGCCTTCTCCCGCTCGAGCAGGGCGCGGCGGGCGGCGAGCCATTCCTCGCGGGACGCGGTCTTGTGCGTTTGCATGATCGACTCCCTTCTAGATCGAGACGGTCTCGGGGCGGTTGAGGACGGCATTGAAGACGGTAGGCGGCACGGTGATGCGGGCATCATCGTAGGCGGCGTGCAATTCACCCGATTGCTTGTCCGGTTCGTGCGTCAGGTGGGCCAGCCGATCGATGAAGGCGACGTCGATGTCGGCGTCGATGGCGGTCATGCCGCCCCACACGTCCCACGGCAGCATCTCGCGGTTGTTCAGCGCCGCCACGTCGCGAATGACGTTGCTGGCGATGAACCAGAGGCCGAACATATTCAGGACTCCGAAGGCCTGCGGGTTGGCCTTGCCATCGCGACAAAGCTTCCAGGCATCGCCCGCCACCAGGAATTTTTCGCGCGGCACGTCGAGCGTGTCGAAGTCGATGCCGAACCGCTCGCGCTGCCGGGCGTCGATCTGGGAATCGACCAGCACCCAGCGGCGTTCCGTGTCGCTCCAGTATTCCGTCACCCAGTGGTCGGTGAACATGTCCTTCGCGAAGTAGGCGCCGAAGCCGCAGCGCGCCCGCGCGGCGATCCCGCGGTTCCGCAGCATGGCGACATGCATCAGCGTGAAGTGGCGGCAGCAGCCGGCGAAGCGCTCGCTGGGCGGGCGGGCCTCCGCGAGCGGCCGCGGATCGTGGACGGCGATTCGTTCCAGGATCTGCTCGGTGCCGCGCACATGCGGTTCCCCGCGCTGGCGGTCCGAGAGCGTGACGCCGTAGAAGTCCGGCATATGCTCGTGGATCAGCAGGCCCTGAATGACCCTCGCCAGCCCGCCGACCGTGCTGGGCAAGGCGTTGAACTGCAGCGCCCAGACACCGGCGTCGCTCATGGCGAGGGGCGTGCGGAAGGGTTCGAGGTTCACGCGAAGACCTTCTCCAGATTGTCGAGCGCGAGACTCCAACCCTGGCGATGGTCGTCGCGCGCCTTTTCGTCGAAGAACTGTTCGTGCGTCAGCGTCAGGATCGTGCCGTCGCCGTCAGGCTTGAGGTCGACCGTGACCTGGGATTCGCGCTCCGGCGTCATGCGCCAGGCCCAGCTGAACACCAGCTTCCTGCCCGGCACGACTTCCTTGTAGATCCCGCTCACGTCGTGCTGGCCGCCCTCGTCGCCGCGGAAGCCGACATGGAAACGACCGCCGACCCGGACGTCGGCCTTGGCGGTGCGGGACGCCGCGTCGGAGGCGCCCCACCAGCGGATCATTTTTTCCGGGACGGTCCAGGCTTCGTAGACTTTTTCGGGCGGCGCTTTGAGGTGGCGCTTGAGGGCGAGGCTGGGCTTGCTTGCCATGAGTCGTCCTCCACGAAGGCGGCGAGGCGGTCGAGCTGCTCCGTCCAGTAGCGCTCGTACTTGGCCAGCCAGTTCATCGCCTGCTCCATCGGTTCGACCTTGAGCTGACAGGTGACGGTGCGGCCGACTTTCTTGCGGGTGACCAGGCCGGCATCGGAGAGCACGTCGAGGTGCTTCATGATGGCCGGCAGCGACACCGGAAACGGCCGGGCGAGATCGCTGACAGTGACGCCGCCCTGCTCGTCGAGCCGGGCGAGGAGCGCGCGCCGCGTCGGATCGGCAAGGGCCGCGAAGGTGCGGTCGAGGACAGGGCTTTGAAAGTTAACCATAACGTTAAGTATTAGGGTGGCCATCGCCTCCTGTCAAGCCGCCCGGCTCAGAGCCGCTTGATCAGCTCCTGCGCCGCCGCCGGATTGCGCACCTTGGCGCCGGAGATGAAGTAGACGAAGGCATCGCCCTTCCTGGCCCAGGCCTTGGCGCGCTTGGCCCATTTGTCGATCTCGGCCGGCTTGTAGCCGGTCTTCACCTTCTCCTCGGCCTGCATCAGGCGGGCGTAGGTGAAGTCGGCGGTGGGCTCGTCGATCTCGGGGAAGTCCTTGTCGTGGGCATAGACGATGGCGGCATTGTATTTGCGCGCGAGATCGTAGAAGCGCTTGTCCTTGAAGCTGTCGTGGCGTACTTCCAGCGCATGGCGCAGCGGCAGCTTGCCGACCTCGCGCGGCAGCAGCTTCAGGAACGCCTCGAAATCCTCCGGATCGAACTTCTTGGTGCCCATGAACTGCCAGTTGATCGGCCCCAGCCGGTCCTTCAATTCGACCAGCCCCTGCGTCACGAAGCGCTGCACCGATTCACCGGCTTCGGCCAGCACGCGGCGGTTGGTGCAGAAGCGCGAGGCCTTTACCGCGAAGACGAAACCTGGGGGCGTATCGTCGTGCCACTTGGCCCAGCTCGCCGGCTTGAAGCTCGAATAGTAGGTGCCGTTGATCTCGATCGAGGTGAGCTTGTGGCTGGCATATTCCAGCTCGCGCTTCTGGGTGAGATCGTCGGGATAGAACACCCCGCGCCACGGCTCGAACGTCCAACCGCCGATGCCGACGTAGATCTTGCCTGCCATGGATGTCTCCCGAACAGAATACGGTATCATCCATCATCCCGAGCCGAGGGCGGGATGACAACAGCGGCTAGAAGGAGAAAGTAACGGTGCCCAGCCAACTCCGGTTTTCCGTGCTCGTGCTGCCGAACGTGCCGTGGCCCGAGTTTCTGCGCCGCTGCCGCGAAGTCGAGGAGCTTGGTTTCGACTCGATTGGCCTCGCCGACCATCTCGTCGATTGGGCCGGGAACAAGGGACCCTGGTTCGAGCTGTGGACGCAGGTTGCAGCCATCGCCCAGGCAACCACCCGCATTCGCCTGACGACCCTGGTCGCCCAGATCCCCCTGCGCAATCCGGCCCACTTTGCGCTTCAGGCGCTGACCGCCGATCACATTTCCGGCGGCCGTCTCGACGTGGGCCTTGGTACCGGCCTGGTGATCGACCCCTCGTATCGGATGATGGGCATCGAGAACTGGAGCCCGAAGGAACGGGTCGCCCGCTTCGGTGAGTATATCGAGATCGTCGATCGGCTGCTGTCGCAGGAGGAGACAACGTTCAAGGGGCGCTTCTACCAGGTCGATGGCGCAGCGCTCGGTCCGCGCCCCGTCCAGTCGCCCCGTCCCCCCATCATGATCGCCGCGATGGGGCCGGTCATGCTGGGACACACCGCGCGATATGCCGATATCTGGAACAGCATCAGCTTCGCCAAGACCTTCGAGGCCCAGCTCGAGGAGACGCGCGGACGCGTGGCCACTCTCGACGCCCGTTGCGCCGCGATCGGGCGGGATCCGGCCACCCTGCGGCGCTCCTATCTCATGTTCGACGCGACGGCCCGCCAGAGCGGCGGCAGGGTCAACTACTACGACTCGGAGGAATCCTTCACGCGGATGGTCGAGCAGGTGATCGCGCTCGGCATCACGGAGATTGCCCTCTACTATCCCATCGCGGACGAGCAAAAGCCGGTGTTCGAGCGCATCGCGCGCAACGTCCTGCCGGCGATGAAGGCGGCGCACAAATAAGAGTTTAGGCGCTCCGCGCCAGGCGTGCGTCCTTCCAGGCAAAGTAGCGCATCGTCAGCGGCAGGAACCACGGATTGCCGCGATAAAACGGCAGGGTGGGAAACGCGGCCGCCTCGAAGGCGCTGGCCTCGACCGGAAGCCCGAGAATCCTCTGCGCGATCTTCAGCCCGAAGAACGATCCCATCGGAACGCCGGCGAAATTGTAGCCCATGCCGTGCCAGATGCCGTCGTGGCATCCGATATGCGGCATCATGTCGAACGTGCCGGCGCACTGTCCTGTCCAGACATGGCTGAGCTTGACGTCGGCAAGGTCGGGCAGGGCGCGCGCGAGACGCCGATGCAGGAGTGCGGCGATGGCTGCAGGATCCTCGAGGCCGTTGGCCGTGGCGCCGCCGAACAGTAGGCGCGGCGAGTCGGGCGCCGGCCGGAAGAAATCGATGTCGAGATTGGAATCGATCACCGTGCGCCGGCGCGGTAGCTGCTTCTCCAGCAGCGCCGGCGGCAGCGGCTCGGTCGCCGCCATATAGCCGACAAAGGGAATGACGCGCCGTGCATGCCAGGGCAGGCTCTTGGGCGTGTAGCCGTTGGTGGCGATGACCACATCCCGCGCGCGCGTCTCTCCAGCGAAAGTGGTGACGCGGAAGCGTTCGCCTTGGCCGGCCGGCTCGACCCCAGTTACCTCGCAATTTCCGAAGATCGCGACGCCGGCCGCCAGCGCGCTCATCATCAGGCCGCGGTGATAGAGGCCCGGATGCAGCGATCCGAGATCGGGAATGACAGCGCCACCGTCGTAGAGGTCGGTCGCCATTTCCTCCCGCAACCGCGCGCGTGGCACCATGGAATAGGGCAGTCCGAGATCGGCCTTCATGCCGGCCAGGTCGTGTTCCAGTCCGGCATAATGGGCGGCTGACGTCGCCGCGACGAGACGGCCGCAGCGGACGGCATGGCAGTCGATGCCTTCCTCTTCGATGAAGGCGAGCGTGCTTTCATAGGCCATCGACAGGTCACGATAGATGGCGGAGGCATAGGCGGTGCCTTTGGCAGCTTTCAGATCGACGTATGATTTCTTGAGCGTGCGTCCGAGGAATCCGGCGTTGCGGCGCGACGCGCCGTAGCCCGGCCGCTCCTTGTCGAATACCGCGACGCTTCGTCCGGCTCGCGCCAGGGTCAGGGCCGTGCGTAACCCGGTGTAGCCCGAGCCGACGATGACCGCGTCGTAGGAGGAAGCAAGCGCGCAATCCGCACTCTCAGTCAGCGGCGCGGCATCCCACCAATAGGGCGCGTTCCTGAAGTCGGTGGTCAGCAGGTTTTTCATCAAGCGAGTTTCCAAAGCGGAATTTCACTCATACCCGGCGGCTTGACCACAAATTTCGATGTAGGATCGAGTAGCCACCAGGGAGAGCCTGATGCGGATGCAGCCAATGGTCATCGGCCACCACTACATGGCATCAGCCGGCCAGTATCTCGCCACCGAAGCGGCGCATGCGATCCTGCGCGCCGGCGGCAACGCAATCGACGCCGGCGTCGCCGGCGGCATCGCGCTCGGTGTCGTCCATAGCGACCAGGTCCAGTTCTCCGGCGTAGCGCCGATGCTGATCTACCTGGCCGACCGCGACGAAACCGTGTCGATCGCCGGCCTTGGCTGGTGGCCGAGGGCACTGAACATCGAGAAGTTCATCCGCGACCACAATGGCACGATTCCCATGGGTATCCTGCGCACCGTGGTTCCGGCGGCGCCGGACGCCTGGATCCTGGCGCTGCAGCGCTACGGCACCATGAGCTTCGGCGAAGTCGCAGCGTCGGCCATCCGCTATGCCCGTGACGGCTTCGCGGTGCATACCGTCATGGCGACGTTCCTGCAGGACAAGATCGACGATTATCGGCGTTGGCCGCAGAACACCGCGATCTATCATCGCGACGGCGCGCCGCTCGGCGAAGGCGACCGGCTGGTGCAGGCCGATCTCGGCCGCACGATACAGTTCATGGCCGATCAGGAAAAAGCCGCGGCGGGCAGGAGCCGAGACGCCGGCCTGGCGGCGGCGCGCGACGCCTTCTATCGCGGAGACATCGCCCGGACGATCGCGAAGTATCACCGCGACAACGGCGGGTTACTGACGCAGCAGGACCTCGCCGAATACCGCTCCGAGATCGAGAAGCCGCAGCACTTCACCTTCAAGGGCACCGACGTGTTGAGCTGCGGTCCCTGGTGCCAGGGGCCGGTGCTGCTGCAGATGCTGTCGATGCTGAACGAGGTCGACCTGAAGGCGCTGGGCCATAATTCGAAGGCGTACATCCATCTCCTGGCCGAGGTCATGAACCTCTGCTTTGCCGACCGTGAGCGCTACTACGGCGATCCGCGCTTCGTCGATGTTCCCATGGAGACGCTGCTGTCGCGCGCCTATGCGCAGGAGCGGCTGAAGACGATCCGCAGCGATCGCGCCTTTGGCGAAATGCCGCCGCCCGGTGCTGTCGCCGGTCATATCGCCGGCGCCATCGCAGGCCGCACCCGGACGCCGTCGGTTGCCGTGGGCGAACCGGGCCTGCCGGGCGATACTTCCTATGTCTGCGTGGTCGATTCGGAGGGCAACGCCTTTTCCGCGACACCGAGCGACGTGTCCTGGGAAGGACCGATCATCCCCGGCCTGGGGCTCTGCCCGTCGTCGCGCGGATCGCAGTCCTGGGGCGATCCTGGCCATGCCTCCGTCGCAGCGCCCGGCAAGCGGCCGCGGCTCACGCCCAATCCGTCGATGGCGATGCGCAAGGGCGAATTCCTCATGCCGTTCGGCTCGCCGGGCGGCGATCTGCAGCCGCAGGGCATGCTGCAGGCGCTCGTCAATCATCTGGTCTTCGGCATGGATATCCAGCAGGCGGTCGAGGCGCCGCGCTTCATCACCCGCAACTTCCCCGACAGTTTCGAGCCGCATACCTATTATCCCGGTCGCCTCGATCTCGAGCAGGCGATTGGCCAGCCGACGGGCGATGCCCTGGGTGCCATCGGCCACAAGGTGAGCTGGCTCCCCGACCTTTCCCTCAAGACCGCAAGCGTCTGCGCCGTCTCCGCCGACCTCAAGAGCGGCAAGCTCTACGGCGCGGCGGATCCGCGCCGGACCGGCCGAGCGATGGGTTGGTAAGGATTGCGCGTCACGCCGTTCGAACGAGCCTCGGCACCGCTCCCTTGCCTCTCACCTCCGCCTCCTCGAAGTCGGCGGCGGCAATCGCCCGGTCGAGCGCGCCGCGCAGTTCCTTCGCGCTCTCGAGCGTGAGCTCGACGGCGGCGCGGGCGCCGGCGTCGAGACTGGTGTTGAGGAAGTCGAGCGTGATGACGTCGCCCAGCGGTGCGTGACGCGCGTGGTCGTAGGCGACCACCGACTGCGTCAGCGGAAACCACTCCTCGCCGCGCTTGGCCATACCCTCGGCGCGGGCGATCTCGATGATGGAGGTGCACATCTTTGCGCCTCCTACTTCCTCGCCAGATGCTTGCCGAAAAAGGCGAGCACCTTGTTCCAACCGTCCATGGCCTGCTCGGGCCGGTAGAGCGGCCGATGCCAGTAGAAGAAGCCATGGCCGGCGCCGTCGTAGCGATGGAACTCGTGCGCCTTGCCGTGCTTCTTGAGCTCGGCTTCGTGCTGGTTCACCTGCTCGGGCGGCGGCGCGCGGTCGTCGTTGCCGAACAGGCCGAGCAGCGGGCAGGAGAGGTCCTTCGTCATCTCGATCGGCGCGACCGGCGTCTTGGCATTGAGCTCCTCCTTGCCCATCACCACGCGGCCGCCCCAGAGCTCGACGCAGGCATCGATGTCTTTCTTCTGGCAGGCATAGATGAAGGCGTGCCGGCCGCCGGAGCACGAGCCGAACAGGCCGACCTTGCCGTTGTGATCGGACTGCGCGCGCATCCACTTCACTGCGGCCTCGGTGTCGCCCACCATCTGGGCGTCGGCAATGCCGCCGTCGGCGCGCACCTTGGCCGCGACGTCGTCCGGATTAGCCTGGCCGCCCTCGCGCTCGTAGAGGTTGGCGCAGATCGCCAGGTAACCATGGTGAGCGAAGCGCCGCGTCGTCTCGATGTAGAACTCGCTCCATCCCGGGAGATGGTGGATCAGGACGACGCCCGGGAAGGGACCTTTGCCTTCCGGTTTCGCCACGTAGGCGGTGATTGGCGTTCCCTTGTCGCCTTTGAGGGTCACATTCTCGCAGGTCATGCCTCGATAAAATGACATCGGTCTTCCTCCTCGTTGGGCGTCTTGGGGCGTCAATCTTGGCACACGGAGATCGTTCTGCGCTACAGCACCCCCAGGCTCCTGAAACTTGCATGTCCCTTGCGGCCGATCACCAGGTGATCGTGGATCGAGATGCCCAGCGCCACCATCGGCCGGCAAACCGACTGTGGTCGGCGGTGAGCTACGTGCTGTTCGGCGAATTGGACGCGGCCGCTCAGGCAGCTCGGGTCCGAAGTTTCCCCAGCGACTTCCGCATCCTGATGCACTCGAAGCGGGATTGATCCGGGAATTTCAGCTCCGTTGCTTCTTCAATCTGATAGCCGAACGCCTCGTAGAGCGCGAAGCCGGAGAGCGTGGCTGTGAGGTGAAGCGTATCGACGCCATGTTCGAGGGCGTCCCGTTCCGTCCGCAGCATGATCGCCGAGGCGACACCGCGGCGTGTGGCGGCGGGATCGACGAACACGCTGCGGACGGTCGGCATACCGGCGGCGGCTTCGCTCGCGGCGATCGCATTGGCATAGCGCGGTCGCGAACGCGTCCAGCCGCCGCTGCCGAGGATCGCGCTGCAATGGTCCTCGGCCACGAAGTAGTGCCCTTCTTCCACCACGGCGTCATCCATCGTCCCGAACAGGGTGAGGAAGTTGGCGATTTCGTTGGAGGTATAGAAATCGCCGCCGAGAACCCGCATGGAGCGCTCCTGCATAACCCGGATCGCTGGGATGTCGGCCGAATGGGCAGGCCGGATGATAAAGCGGGATATGGTTGTGTCAGTCGACATGATTTTCCTTTCGCGAGGCTTGTGGCGGCTTGCGTGTTGTTCGTGTGCGGCGTTGGTGTGAGATCCGGCCGTTGGCCTGCCATCCGTGAACGATCCGGTGGCGCGAGACGGCTGGAAGCCCGATGTCCTTCAGGAGATGGTCGTTGAGTTCGAAGAGGGCGGTGCGCAGATCGTGTTCGGCACGATGGCGTCTGCGCATAGCCCGCCAGCGTCCGAACATGGATTGCAGGAACATCGACATCGCTCAGGCCGCCTTGCGGTGCGGCGCCGCGTTGCCGCGGGCACGGCCCAGGAAGGATCCGTTGACCGGGCTGTGGGGCTTCAGCGCCAGGCGCTCGTTGGCGAGCGCTTCGGCCATGCCGGCCAGGTTGCCGCGCAGCGCCGCTTCCGTCAGCGTCCAGTCGATGATGTCGCGCTGGGCGTGGCTGCCGCCGAAGGAATTGGCGATGAAGCGCGCGCCGTGCAGGCGCCCGGCCGCGGCTTCGTAGTCGCCGCGCCAGAACGCCGCGAAGCCCTCGACCAGCGGCAGGGCGGTCCGCCGCCCCCAGGCGGCGGCCTCGGAGGCCTCCGCGCCGGTGCGGAAGGCATCGACGATGCGGTCCACTTCGCCGTGCCGGCCGGCCCCCAGATAGGCCATCACCGCATGCCAGTCGTTGAACGGATAGGTGCGGCCGTCGGCATGGCCGTCCCAGGCGGCGGCCAGTTCTCGCCAGCGGTCGCCGACATCGTGGCCCGACAGGTGCAGCCGCCAGAGCAGTGCCGAGGCGTCTACCATGTCGAGCGCGACCAGACTGCGGTCCCGCCGGATCGGCCCGTCATAAAGTGCGAGAACCTCGTTGGCCTGGCCGAGGTCGAGATGGCAGAGCGAGCGATGCCACCAGTTGTGGACCCTGAAGAAATTGTCATCGCCCGACCAGTGCGGCTCGCGGGCGATCATCCAGCCGATGCCGTCCTCGGCGCGTCCCTGCATCTCCATGACGTGGGCGACGGCATGATGGGCCCAGCAGTCGAGCGGCTGGAGGTGGACGGCGCGGCGGCCAGCATCCTCGGCCCGACCGTAGTCGCCGGTTTCCTCGAGGCCGAACGCATGCATCCCGAGCAGAATCGAATAGCCGGGCGTATCCGCCGACCATTTTGGCAGCACGCGCGCGATCCGGTCGCGCAGGTTGCGCGCATTGGCGCAGTAGAAATCCACCAAGTGGCCCGATTGCAACGCCACGATGTCATATGGATGGTCAGCGTTGTGACGGTCGAGCGCCGTCGCCGCGGCGGTCCATTCTCCTTCGAGCAGCAGGTCGAATGCAGCGACGTGGGAAGCCTCGCGCTCGGAGAGCCGCAGCGACTTCACCGTCGCGATGATCGCCTTCGCATCCTTCGTCGCCTCCGGTTCGGTCGCGAGGCCGAGCAGATGTGCCTTCAGGATATGCGCCATGGCAAAGCCGGGTGCAGACTCGATGGCGTGGTCCAGCAGGCCGACCGGATTGCCGCGATAGATGTTGAAGGCCTCGACGGCCCGGTTGAAGAATTCCACGGCCTCGGCCGTCGCGCCGGACAGCGCATTGCCTTGTGCATCTGAGAGCATCTTGTTCACTCCTTGACTGAGTTGATCGCTGGGATCGCAAAGCGAGTTGGATTTGCAGGAGGCTGGCGCGACCGTCATAATCGCGCGCCCTGCTGTTGTGCGGTGTTGTGGCGCAAGTCCTTGATTGTCGACAGGATGGCGCGCCGATGCTTTGCCGATCAATTGCCGATGAAGATGCAGATGAACGCAACCGCCGCCGCATCACCGATCGATCTTGCAAGAACGGCCCCGTTCGTTCTGGGCACCACGACGGTGCGACCGTCGTCCTGCGAAATCTCGGGCACCGGGCAGACCATCCCCATGGAGCCGCGGGTGATGCAGGTGCTCGTGCTTCTCGCGCAACGCCACGGCGAAACCGTCACGCGCGACGATATGATCGCCGCATGCTGGCGGGGGGTCGTCGTCGGAGAGGATGCAATCCAGCGCTGCATCGGACGGCTGCGAAAAGTCGCCGCCATCGTTGGCGGCTTTGAGATACAAACGCTCAGCCGGGTCGGATATCGATTGCGTGAGTTGTCCGACGCCGCGGGCGGCTCCTTTATTGCCGCCGATTCCAAGCGGGACGCGCGGCCGACGATTGCCGTTGTCGATATCGAGGTGTTCGGTGCCGAACCGGGCTTGAAAACCTTTGCGCAAATCCTTGCCCAGGACGTCAGCGCAGCGCTCTCGCTGAACCGGGATCTTCACGTCCTGGCGGTGAACGCAGCCGTCTCGCGGGTAGCGGCCACGAGGGAATTGTCAGGTGGGACCGAAGGCCCGGACGTCCGCTACATCGCGCAAGGGACATTGCGGCGAATCGCGGAGCACCATCGCCTTACGGTTCAGTTGCTGGAGGCGGCAAACGCGCGCATCCTGTGGACTCACCGGATCGACCTCGTCGAGGTTGAGAGCCCGTCCGACGACCTGGTGATCGACATCGCCGGACGATTTTCCACCGAAGTGATGCGCCGCGAAGCAGACCGGGCCCTGCGCAATGCCAGCGAGCTTACGGCCTGGGAGGCGGTCGTGCGCGCAAATACCGCCTATCAGCGCATTAGCCAGGAAAGCCTGCCCTTCGCCATCGCGGAATCGCGTCGGGCGGTCGAACTGGACCCGGATTATGCCGCCGCTCACGCTGCTCTGGCCAACGGGCTGGCGGCAAGCTACGAGGTCGGCGGCGCGCGCGACCCGGCGCTCGCGGCGGAGGCCCAGTTCCATTGCGACCGCGCCTTGACGCTGGATTCAAACGACCCCGCTGTCCTGACATGGGTGGCAAATGCATTGAGCATGACGACAAGGCCGCCAAAGGGGCTGGAGCTTGCGGTGCGGGCGGTCGAACTGGCGCCGACCAACCCGATCGCCCATCTTTATCTGGCGCGACGATACCTGTATCTCGGCGAGGCGGAAATGGCGCTTGCCTGCCTGGCCGAGCATGAGCGGGTAGCTCCCCTGTTTCCGTGGCAGTACTTCATCGCCTTCAACAAATCGCTTGCCCACTTCATGGCGGGTCGGATGGACCAAGCCGCGATCGAGATCGACAAGGCGGCCCTCCTCAATCCCGACTACCCCTATACCTGGCTTGCCAAGACAATCTTGGCCACGATGCTGGGACAGCCGGAGGAGGCACTGGGGGCAACCCATCGTCTGCGACAGCTGGAAGGCGAAAACTCGCTTGATCTGCAGATCGCCCGCATCGCGCACAGCTATCCCGATGGCCCCGTGCGTTCGGCACTGCAGGCCATGATCGGCGACTTATGGCATCGTGCGGCCGCACGTTGAGCCACGTCAGAGCGCTACGACAGCAGCCCCAGGCTTCTGAAGCTCGCGTGACCCTTCCGCCCGATCACCAGGTGGTCGTGAATCGAGATGCCCAGCGCCTCCGCCGCCGCCTTGATCTCGCGCGTCATCTCGATGTCGTCGCGGCTCGGCTTGGGATCGCCACTTGGATGGTTGTGCACCTTGCTCTTCAAAGCTCCAACGAATTGATATCACTAGGAAAACGTCTCAGGCTGGTCAGCGTTGGTGCCGGGGATTGGGGTATGTTTGTCGTGCACGATCGTGATCATCACTCTCGTTCACCTGTGTGCTCGATGAGGCGCTTTAGGGCACGGCACGTCACGTTTTTCTACTCCAGGCATCACGCGCGCGACTGGATCGTGCCCCATAGCGTGGTGTAGGAGCGGTGTCTCCGGGCAGCGTTGGCTGTCGGTTCAAGCTGCCAAGCTTGGCAGGCTGACGATGGGATCATCGCTCAGCGGCGCGATGGTTTCCAGACTCATGTAGCGAGCGCGCTGGACGGCCCATTCGTCGTTCTGTTCGAGCAGCAAGGCGCCGATCAGGCGCGTCACGGCATCTTCGTTGGGGAAGATTCCGACGACCTCGCTGCGACGCTTGATCTCGCCGTTGAGGCGTTCGAGCGGGTTGGTGGAGTGCAGCTTGGCACGATGCTGGGCAGGGAACCCCATGTAGGCCAGCACGTCGGCCTCGGCGTCATCCATCAGCGCCGCTAGTTTCGGCACACGCGGCCGGGCCTGGTCGGCAACCTCGCGCCACTGTTTGCGTGCCGCTGCCGTGTCGTCCTGGGCGAAGGCGGTACCGACCCAGGCCGAGACGATGCGGCGCTGGGTCTTGCCGGCGTAGGCCAAGGCGTTGCGCATAAAGTGGACACGGCAGCGCTGCCAAGTGGCGCCGAGGATCTTGGTGATGGCGGCCTTCAGCCCCTCATGGGCATCGGAGACCACCAGCTTGACGCCCCGCAAGCCGCGCCGAGCAAGCGAACGCAGGAACTCTACCCAGAACGGCTCGGCCTCGCTGTGGCCGACGGTCATGCCCAGCACCTCGCGCCGGCCGTCGCTGTTGACGCCGACGGCAACGATCACCGCGACCGAGACGATGCGGTGGTCGCGGCGGGCTTTGACGTAGGTGGCATCGAGCCAGATATAGGGCCACTCGCCCTCGATTGGCCGGTTCAAGAAGGTCTGAACCCGCTCGTCGATCTCGCCGCACAGCCGCGAGACCTGGCTCTTGCTGATCCCCTCCATGCCCATCGCCTTGACCAGATCGTCGACTGAGCGCGTGGAGATACCCTGGATGTAGGCTTCCTGGACCACGGCGGTCAGCGCCTTCTCGGCCAGGCGGCGCGGTTCCAGAAAGGCCGGGAAGTAGCTGCCCTTACGCAGCTTGGGAATGCGCAGCTCCACGCTACCCGCCCGGGTCTGCCAGTCGCGCTCGCGGTAGCCATTGCGCTGGTTGCGCCGATCAGCGCTACGCTCGCCGTGACCGGCCCCGCACAGACCATCGGTCTCCAGCTCCATCAGGCGCTGGGCGGCAAAGCCGATCATCTCTCGCAGGAACGTCGCATCGGAGCCCTTCTCCAATAGGGCGCGAAGCGCGATAGTGTCTTCGGTCATCGTGGTGGTCCTTTGGGTTCAGGTTGCTGGTCTCGACAACCCAACCCTACCCGGGATCACCGCGCTGGCCGCTGACCGGCCCGCCATCGCCTGACTCGTGGCGGTCGCTCAGGCGGGCCGATCATCGGCCTCCTACACCACCACTCGGGACACGACCCGCGACTGGGTCACAGATATTCGGCCTACTTCGACCTGTGCTCCGCAAGAGGTTGCAAGCTGCTCCTGCGGACTGAACGTGTCCCGTACGGCCGACAGAATTGAGCAACAAGGTCTTGCCGACTGCGGCGCGCCCGACTAGCCGCCCTTCATTCACGCTTTTTCGCTGGCCATGACGTAACCGGGATTGAGCGTGCTGAAGTCCTGCTGCGTCGGCACCGTGCTCCGGTATTCTACCGCCTTGAGATCGAGGTCGATTAATTCATGAACGGCACCGCCGTGCAGGAGGCGCAGTACTTCGCTTAAGGCAAGGGTTGCGGCCGTCGCGCCGACGAACGGTGCGCCGACGGCCTTGCCAGCAAGCAGCGTTACGCCGCAGCGATCGAGCGCACCGCTCGTGAGCAGACTTTGATAGGCAGGGCGGTCTTCGACCCGGTCGTCGCTCTGCGCGCCGCGCCAGATCTGCGACGCCGGCCGCGAGGCGGGCAGAGTATGCAGACGCACCGCACGGAAGTCGCGATGCCCCCGGCCCAATCCGGCCTCCACCACGAAGTCGAATCCAACCTGATCGAGCGCTTGGCGGCCGGTGCCATTGTCGAGCCCGCACAAGGCCACGGCGGGCTCATCATCATGGCGTCGGAACGACGCATCGAAGAGCCGTTCCTGGATCGCGGTTGTGAAGCCTCGGCGCTCGGCCCAGGCGGCCATAGCGCGCGTCTTCTTGATGTTGATCAGCGAGGCGTCGGTCAGGATCGACGTGCTTTCGGTCGAAGGTGTAATGGCGTCGATGTCCTGCAGGACCAAGCCGAGATCCTGCGGGCGGGCGAAGGGCAGGAGCCCGAGTGCCCACAGGTAGGCCTGGCCCAGATGGCCGAGACCGATGAGCCACAGCCGCGCTGGCAGGATCAAAAGGGTCGGCTCGGTGCGGGCGTCGGCAAGCCAGTCACAGGTGGGCGCCGGATCCCAGAGCGACAATCCTACCGCGCGTCGTCCTGCGACGCCGGTGTGACCGGAAACATAGAGAAAGGCTTCATTCACCGCGAGCGCAGCGGCGAGCATGGGCGCGAGCGCCATGACGGGCGCTGGCACCGGTGCGGCGTCGCCCGGTGCTGGAACGATGCCGCCGCGCCAGCCGGCGAATATGGCACGGATATGAAACGGGGCGCGCCGCGCGGACGGCGCTCCGCCGATCTCGATCACGGGAGTGCCGGCTGCCGGCTCCGCGATGCTGCCGCCGAGGGCCACAACCGCGTCGGCGAGCGTGGCGCCGAATGGAAGAGGGGAGAGCAGCGGCGTGTCGGGCAACGGCGCGACACTCACGCCACCAAGGAACACGCGCCGGGCAAGCGCCACGGTCGTCAGGAGTGCCCCCTGATGGTGCCCATCGCGCGCGGCTTCTTCGCCAATACGCAGTGCAAGGCGGTATCCAGCGAAGAGCGCCTCGGCCTCGGCGACGCTCGAGACGGCGCCGCTGTCGAGCGCGTGTTTGACCAAGCGGTGCAGCTTGTCGGCGGCAGTGAATGCAGTCATGGCGGCCTCACAATCCGATGTGCAAGAAGACCCGGCGCGCCATGCTCGGCACGGTATGCCACCGCTTGTCGCCGAGATAGCGGTAGATGCCGACCGACTCAGGCCGCACGGGTGGCCGCGCGAAGTTGGGCAAGATGAATGCAATGTGCCCGGCGCGCGAGATCATGGGGTGATCGCGGTCGGACCCGCTTTGCCCCGCGCCGCCGGGATGCACATGCACATCAGCAACGACGCTCATGCCGCGGCACTTGCAGATGTCCCAGAGCGCTCCGAAATGCCGGCCGTCGAAATGCACGATGCCGGTGTCGAGCGCGTGCGGATCGAGATCGTCGTACAGGATGAAATTAGCGATCCGGGCGCGGCCGCCCACACGGTAGCCGAGCAGGAATGCGCCGCTTTCCCGGCTAGCGTTTCGGCCGCGCTCCCGCAGCTTTGCACATAGGCGTTGCCACAAAAACCATGAGCAGGAGATTTCATGCCGCGGCGCCCACAGCCGGGCAATAATCTGCGCAATTGAGAAGTTCATGAACAAGCTCCAGGTACTGGTTGATGCCAGCGGCGGGCCGCCAGATTTTCGAGGGCAGCTCGTGCCGCCAGTTGTCATGCCCGGTGATGCTCTCGCGGTCACAGGGCAGGTAAAGCGCGGTGCCCTGCTTCCAGTCGGGACGGAAGACCGTGCCGAGCCGTCCGCCCTTGCTCCGCGGCCAGCGTGGGAAGGCCAGGATCGTACTTTTCTCGGGATCCCAAGGGCCACCCGTCGGCGGCTGCTGGGGGTAGCCGGCGCAGTTGAGGCGCAGCACATAGGCGCGGCCGTCTGCCGCGGTGATAGCGATCAGCGCGTGCGGCCAGGCGATGCCGACGAGGCGCCAGCGACCGTCCGCCTGTGCGAGGCGGAAGGCGGGCTTTCCGATATCGGCCCGGAAAGCCCGCTCATCCGGGAGGCTCATCACGCCGCTCCCGCACCGTTCACGCGCTCGTTCGGAACGAGGTCGAAGGCGATCTTGCACGCAGGGCACGCCGCGATGGTACCAAGATGCGTGCCCGGGTCGGGCCGATCCTTGGTGCCGGCGATCTGCAGCACGTGCTCGCCCGCCTCCTGCGGGGTCATGCCGAACTTGTGCTCGGCCGCCCACGTCTTGACCCGCGCCACGGTCGTGCCGGGGCCGAAGTTGTGGTGCACCGTCTCGCCGTTGAAGGTGACGGCCACCGCCACATGACGGCAGCGGTGCAGGTGGGCCTTGATGCCGGTCTGGCCGACGTGGTCGCGGAGCAAACAGCTCTCATCCACCGGCTCGTCGCGGTCTTCGAGGTAGATCAAGGTCTCATTGCCGAGACCGTGCTTTTCGATGATCGCGAGCTTGACGGCAGCGAAGCTGTGATCCGGATTGGCTTCGAAATGCGCAATCTCGCGGATTCCCTCGCCCTGGTAGAAGATGTCGATCGAAGTCATCAGTAACACTCCTTGCTGGGATCAGGAGTGCGGCCCGTTTGCCTTTCTCCGTCCCTTCAAGAGGAGATCGGAAAAAAGAGGGAAACCCGGAAAAGCCGTGCCGATCTTTTTTTATGAGAAGTCCACCGGCCCCTTCGGCGTGGCGGCACAAATGAAAAAATGTGGGCAGCGCGGACAGGTGACGGCGTCGATCTCGGTCGGGAAGTTTCCGGCGTTAATCTCGGAAAGCATGGTCTGTGTCTCATCGCGCCGGTTGTCGAACTTCTCGTCGCTGAATTCGACGAACTCCATGACGCCGTCAGTCAGGTGCAAGGCTTCGACCACGAACCCGTCTTTGAAATGCACCTCGCCGGCCAGACGGTAAAGTGTGTATTCAAGCCCGTCGTATTCCTTCTGCGTCCTGTACCCGGTGCGCACGCGCCTCAGCACGACCTTGCCGTCGAGCATTTCGGCGCGTTCGTTCGGTTCGACAACGACGCGGCCGTTCGGAAAATCGATCGCGAGCGGCTCCGATTTTCGGAAGCGTCGCCCCGCCCCTGAACGCACCAACGCGCCGACTAAGCGGGAGGCCAGTCGCCGGTAGTCGTCAGCAAAGGCATGGTCCTTAGGACCGCGATCTTGCCAGATCGATTCGAAGGCCGCCTCCACCTCATCTTCCGCGGGATCACCTGTTAGACGCGTCGCCGACATCCAGCGGATCAGCTCATAAAGGCAATCATGTGTGCGAGCGAAGGCCGTCGCCTTGCGGGCTCCACCTAGGCCCAGAACGTGCGTGTAGAAGAAACGACGTGGACATTTCTGATAGAGCTCGAGCCGCCGATCGGAGAGGATCCAATCAGGACCGTAGGTGATTTCAATGGGCTGCGGACGCGGGGCATCGGGCGGCAACGGGACGGTCGGTGGAGAAGCCGTCTCGCGCACCAGCCGCAACAAGGCCTTGGTCAGAAGCTTGGACGAAGAGCGGTTGCCTCCTTTAGGGTATAAGCGCGTCTGGTAGAGCCGTAGATGCGTCCGCGCGCGCGACATCGCCACAAAGAAAAGACATTCCTCCTCCATGGCGTGGGAGCGCTTAGCTTCATCGGAAACGCTGCCCTGCGCACCCGCGATGAGCCCGACCGGTGGCGGACAGCGCTGGCCCGTGTAGGAGGTCGGAAAGCTTCGCGTCCCAAGGCCAGGCACGTGCACGGCCTCGAACTCAAGTCCCTTGCTCCCGTGAACCGTCATCAGCCGGACTGCATCCATGTGGAGGGCAGGGGCCGGCACTTGGCGTAGATCGCGCTCTTCTGCGAGCAGCACGAGTTGGCGTACGCGATCGAGAGCGCGCTGCATCGGAAGGCCGAACCCGACCGGGCTGTGGTCACGCAGAAAATTCAGAAACTGCCAGACTGCAACACTGCGCATCCGTGCGGGGACCGTGGTGGCGCCGGCCATGCAGCGGCCGATGTCGGTGCGGTCGAGCAAGTAGATGGTAAGAAAATCCCAGGGCCGGCTTTGCAGTGCGAGGCCTTGAAGATCGGCCGAGAGCCGTCGGAAACCGTCGGCGGCTTCATTGGACAGGCCCGGCAGCTTGGCGATCTCGGCAAGACGCTCCAGGAAGCGCTTTCGCTCATCGCGCAAGTGAGTAAGAGCCGTGTGAACGTCCTGAAGCGGAATGCCGTATCGCGGCAGGGCACCCACGCGAACGAGCGCATCGCCAAAGGGATCCACCGCCAGACTCATCAATGCCAAGAGGTCGCGGATTTCATCGCGCTCGAACAAGCTTCCCAGATGCAGGACAGGAATGTTTCGCGCCTCGAGCGCGGCGGCGATTTCATTCAAGCGCCGATTCGAACGGCAAAGAACGGCCTGGTCGTGCAGCCGGACGCCCTTGCTCTTCAATTCTTGGATGGCGGCGGCAATGCCCTCCTCTTCATCTTCGTCGCGATCGAACTTGCGGAGATCAAGCCCCTTCGGGCCTACGCCGCGATCCGCGGTTAGATTGAGCGCCAGCATGTCTTTGGACGCGCCCATATCCTTCGCGAATGCCGTGAAAGCATCGACGATCTGCTGAGTTGAGCGGTAGCTGATCCCGAGCTGATCAACGTCGGCCGCTGGAAAAAATTCGGACCTGAAACCCGGCATATTGGCGGAGGATGCGCCGCGAAAGCGGTAGATTGACTGCCGCGCGTCACCCACGACCCACAGCCGCTTGCCGTCGCCGGCGATGGCTTTCACCAGCCGGACGCTCGCCCGGTTCACATCCTGGAACTCATCGACGAGGACATGGCGGTGTCGCAACTGAACAGCCGCTTGGATTGCCGTGTTATTTTCGAGGAGCCTGGTTGGCCCCATGATCAAGTCGCCGAAGTCTACGGCCTTGTGGTCGGCCTTGGCGCGCTCATAACGTTCGTAGACAGCAGCAATCTCAAGACACTTCCGTGCAGCGATCTTCTTCTCCTCGTCTTCGCCCGCGTCCTCTTCCATCTGCTTGGCGAGAGCGAGATACCCTTTGTCGTCGTAGAGCTCATCCTTGGCTCGTGAGATCGCGCTCAGAATCTCTTTGAGGATCAAAGCCGGATCCCAAAGATTGCGATAGTGAACAAGCGGCAAGGTGGGCAGGATTTCTTCGAGCACCGCGATCGCGTCGCTGCGATCGAACAGCGCCGGGTCGGGCGGAAGCTTGAACTCCTCGTGGTATCGGCGAATGAGATCGAGCCCGAAGGCATGGAATGTGCCAATCCAAATCCTCGGAGCCTTGTCGGGCGCCGCAGCACTGACGCGTTCGGCCAGTTCACCGGCCGCCCGGTTGGAGAAGGTCAGAACAAGGATCGAAGCGGGATCGACTCCCTCGTTAAGCAAAGAGAGAATTCGCTTAACCAGCGTCTTCGTTTTTCCCGTACCCGGACCGGCCTGGAGCTGAAAGGGCGTACCGCGATGCGCGGCCGCGCGGTCCTGTGCCGGGTCCGGGCGTGACGGACGGGCGAGGGAACTTCCTGAATCTTCTTCCGCCGGAGCTGGAGGAAGAAGGATCGCATCCAGAATTTGCTGGCGCACAAGCGGCACCGGCAAGTCGAGCTGCTCCGCGATGTCTGACGCGCTCGCGCCCTCTTCGACAAAGAGCCGGCGGGCGAGTGATCTCGGAAAGAGGAACTCGCGGGCGAACACGTTGGCTTGCAGCTCCCGACGCTCGTGCGCGCCGTAATCTTCAACGCGCTGCAGGCCGACCGGCGCAGCCTCCGTTGAACGCGATGGATCCACGTCTTCCGCACTACAGGCCGCCGACCCCGGGTGGATGCACTCGTGTCCGATTTCGTGCGCGACAACAAGCGCGCGTTGCGATTCTTCACCAATTTCCTCAGCGAATATCGTCCCGCTTTGGTCGTCGAAAACCGCGCGTGCACCTTTGAGCGCGGGATCGCCGGTCGGAAGCCATGTCAATTCAAGCTTGAGATGCTTGATGGCTGCATCGATCAGGTCGAAGGGCTTCTTCGGGATCGTGCCGCCGGCAACCTGACGATGCAAGTGCTCAGCGGCAATTCGAATAGGTTCGAACGAATCCATCTCTAATCCCGAAAGGACAGCAAGCGCCGTTGCTGCGCGTCGGTCAATCCCGAGCTTTTCACCGCTTCCTCGAAGGTCTGTCTTGGTACCGTCCTAGGCTTCCCTTCAGCTTTGTAGAGCTGCCGTCCAGCCGCGACGGAGTCCTGTGGCGCATAGAGGTGCGCAGACATCGCCTCGAAATCTTCGTCCGTTTCCTCGGCGAGATGTCGGCAATATCCCTTTGGAATCGACACAGGATCTATGGTCCTGTCTCGCAGCTTCGACAGGAAAACATTGCTGACATCGAGCCGTGATACGAGTCCGCGAAATTCTTGCCGGTCCAGGTCTACGAAAGGATTCGCAACGGAGGTAGTCGCGGCACGCGCGGGCGGGGTCACCGCCCGCGCTTGCCGACGTTCATAGAGGTGGTTCTCGAACTGGCTCATGACGCGCGAGACGATCGGGCTGATCGTGTCGGCATCGACGGGGACATCCTCCTCGTCGCTCCGATGCATCAGGGAGTCAATCGCAAGCTCAATAGCGAATTCGGTGAGCGCATCCGCGTGCTTGGGATAGCGCCGCGCGAATTCGTCGAGCAGTTCGGCGTCTGGAACCGCCTTCGCCAGCGACATGGCGTACATGGCGTCTCGCAGGGACGTTTGGGTGGCGGTGTTGATCATAGGTCCTCCTTCAAAGTCTTGAGTTGCTTGTCGGCGCGACTCAGCCGATTGCGGACGGTACGGCCTTTCACTTTCATGATCTTGGCGGTCTCCTCCTCCGTATGTCCGATGATGCGGCGGAGGATGACGGCACGCTTTTGGTCGGGGGGCAGGCGATCCAGGGCGGCGATGACTTCTGGCAGATAGAGTGCATCCTCTTGCGATGGACCGATGCTCGCCATCCGGGAGAGCCGGGCCAGCATTTCGTCGTTGAAGGCGGCCTCACCCGCGCCGTCGCCGGCTTGGGGCAAATCGGTCAGCTCCTTGCGTTCGGACAGTGCCTTGCGGACGTGGTCGATCCGAAGAAAGCGTAGCGCCCGCAGAAACTTGCATTCATAAAAGTCCAGCTCAGCCTCGTGTCCTTCGGTCCCATCTTGCGTGAACATCATCATGAGATCGCTGAGAATCGTGTGCCGGACGGATTCGGCATCGCGCATTCGGCTGTCCGGCACGGTGCGCTCGAGATTGGCCTCGGCGCGCTTGAGGAGCTGCGGCATCAGCACCCTCGCGACACGCTCCTCACCGCGGTGGATGGCATCGCGGATGAGGTGAACAAGACATTCCGAAGGCAGGAAATCGCGCGACTGAGGATTGGTCTCACGGACGCGCCGGGAGAGGGTGGCCCAGTCTTGGGTCAGTGCGATGTTGATCTTTCCTTCGATTCCCTCCGGGCGGGTCAGGACGCCCTGCTCGTTCTTCTTCGACAATGGACGTGCCATATCGCCCCCTTTCAGCAGCGAGTTTCATTGGGCGTCCATTTCGGCCCACCCTTCACCAGGTGATCGAAAAAGAACTCGGATACCCGGAAGGCCGATGCCAAGAATAATTGAAAGGCACTTTTGCTCAATCAAATCAGCATGTTAGATGACTTGGTAGCGCAAATCACGGGAAACGACCGGAAATCCTGGCCTCAGGCGGCCTTCGAAAGCTGCGGCGGTGGGCTGGCGACCACCGGCAGCGTGGCCTCCCCGACCGGGACGCCCAAGACTTTGCGCGCGATTTTCAACAGGTGTTCGTGATGCGTGAAGAAGAGGACCTGGGTCCTCTTCGCGAGTTCGCCCAAGGCTCGGAAGCCTGCGGCCGCGCGCTTGTCATCGAAATTGATGAACAGATCATCGGCAATGAACGGCATGGGTTCGGCGTGGTCGAGGTAGTCCTCGACCGCAGCTATTCGGAGCGCGAGATAGAGTTGGTCCGCCGTACCGGTACTCATCCCGGCGACCGGCACTCGCCGACCGTCCTGGCGGATGCCGGCTAGCTGCACACTGTCGTCTTCGTCGAATTCGAGCTGCAGCGTTGTGAACGACCCGCAAGTGAGGATGGCAAACAGCTCGCCCGCACGCTTGAGCATGGGCGCCTGCTTCTCCCGCCGGTAGCGGTCAATCGCCCATTGCAGCAACACGATCGCGGAGCGCAATCGGACATACTGTTCGGCGATCTCGGCGATCTCGGCAAGCGCCGCCTGCCGATCCGCCGCGTCCCTCGCCGCCTGGTCGTCCCCGCCAACGGCCACGAAAGCTTGGCGAGCGGTATTGCGGTTCTCGCGCACCTCCATTAGGCGATTACGAAATTCCTGTAGTTCCTCGGTGATCGTGTGTTCTTTCGCCGCGATGGCGTCGAGGTCGCTGCCCGAGCACTCGGCGCTCAGATCCGCGACCGAAAGACCATCTCCATCCTGCGTCAACGCCGTTGTCAGGCGATCGAGCTCGGCCGTCAGCATGCGCATCTCATCGGACCGTTGAATCGCGATCCGGAGGTCGTCCATCGATGTGACTCCGGCTGCGCGCTGCAGCTGCGCGATGACTTCGCGGGCTTCACCGCTCGATTCGCGGGATTCTTCGATCTTCTCCTGCACGGTGCCGATGTCTGAATCCTTCGCGGATTTGAGATCGCGCACGCGCGAGGCCTCTGCGACCAGGCGATCAATCTCCAAGACTGCTTCCTCGGAGTCGGTGCCGTCCAAATGCGGTGCGATGGCTTGCGCCAACGCCGCCACGTCGGCCTCGAACGCCCCGATATCGCGCTCGATCTTCTCGATCCGCTCATGCCGCAAATCATTGATGCGGCCCGCCGTCTCGCGCATGTCATCGATGGCGTTGATTTGCGCTTCAGCGGTCTCGGGCGTCGCCGTGGCGGGGAATTGCAGCACCTTTAACGCCGCCTCCCATGCGGCCATCCACTCTTTCCCTTCGGCTTCGGCCTTTTCCAGATTCGTGCGCTTGCGTGCAACGGCGCTCGTCGCCTTTTGGCGGGCCGCCTCGAGGTCACGCCGAGTTTGGGCGGCGTTCTCATGCGTGCGCTCCACGGCTGCGGCGCCCTCGATGACGAGATGGATTGGCTGGGTGACCAGCGAGGCCGTAGAAAGTCCCAGGACATCAAGTTCGGCCAGAACAAGACGCTTGGCCTCGGCTTCACGCTGTTGCCACACGCCAGTATGTCGCTCGGCCACCCCTAACCGCGCGACCAGGTCCACGATTTCGGACCGGATGCGCAGCCACTCGATCATCACGTCGGGATCCTGTGGTGCGACGGAGGTTCCCGACCAAAGTTCGTCCCAGGAAGCATCCAGTGCCGTGCGCTCTTCCACCAGCACCTTCTCTTCCAAGCTCAACGATTCTAGCAGGTCGTCCTGCTCGCTAATGTGCCTCCCGTTGACGGCAAGCTGCGCCGCGGCGTCCGCGTGGTCAAAGCGCCGGTCCGCAGCCGCGTCGGCAATTCGAATGGCGTCCTCGAATTCTCCCGCCAGCTCACCTGACGGGCTGAAGGCCGCTATGTCGTCTTCGGAAATCGCAACGCCTTCTAGATGGCGGCGCCGGATGATCAACCAACCTGCGTCGCGCCGGCCACGCAAAAGTTCAAGCTCGTCGGCCGAGACGACGTGTCCGTGGGCGATGAGGCGCTCGTAGGCTTTCCGGTGCCGTCCCCGTTCTTGCTCTGCATTACGGATACGTTCACGGCAGGTTCGCTGCCGCTGTTCTAGACTGCGACGGGTGTCACGATGAGCGTCGACCGAAGCCAGCGGCGGAACAGGCATCGATTCCAGCGCCCCGTAGTCTGACACTGCCGGGCGCAAAGTTTTCAGCGCGCGGCCAATCGCGGTGCCCACCTCCTGCTCCTCGCGCCTCGAATTCGCGATTTGGCCTGCGAAGTCGCCAAGTTCGCGGGTGGCCTTGATGATCATCGCGAGCTTGGAGACGTCGGTTAGTGCGCCAAGTGCTTCAACATCGGCAACGATCTCGCCGAGTTTATCCTCGGCTTCAGCCACCGCGCCTTTGGCATTGTCCACCGCCCCCGACTGCATGCCGTGGCGATTCAGTAAACCACGAAGGACCGCAACTTTGGTTTTGGCAGGAATGCGCGCGATCAATTGATCGATATTGCCGCTCCATTCAAGTTCGGCCGCGAGGCGATTGAGGCCTGCCACGGCCGCAGCCAGCTCCGCTCGGCGCTTGGGTAGATCGGCTTTGCCGGCGCGAACCTGAATGCGGCGATCACGGAGCTGGACGATATCTTCGGCGCGCGCGAGCAAAGCGTCATCGTACGTTAAGGTCGCACGTTCAGCCTCGAGCGCCCCGATCTGCTCGCTCAGAGCCGCGATGCGTGTCGTGGCCGCTGCTTCATCCTTCGCTGCCATTTCCAGAGCCTTGGAAGCGTCAGCATCAAACGGGATGACCTCCCCGAGCGTCTGGATGGCGCTTTGCGTTTCCGTGCGTTTGCGCACATCGCGGCAGACCCGGCGAATGCGGTTGAGCTTGCGCAGCTCCGCCGACTTGAGTTCGATTTCGCTTTCGATGGTACTGTAAGCATCGCTGGACGTCTCGAACGCGCTTTTGAGCAACTGCCACTTGCTCGTCGTCACGACATTTTCGCGCATCGAGGCTTCGGCGGCCTTCAGGCGGTCCTCGGCCTGAAAATACTTCCGGTGTGCCGCGCGGCGGGAGGCCCAAAGCGCCTCGGCTTCGGCCTCCATGCTCTTGAGCGTCTCGCGCAAGCCAATGATTCCGGCGCTTGCCGAGAAGAGCATCTGGCCGACGTCGTCTTGCGCGTGCAATATTTCCTTCCCGCCCTGGCGCAGCCGCTCGTGATCGAGACTGAACATCCGCGAATAGAAGCGGCGATCTGCGCCCCCGAGAAACGGTGCGAGCGCCCCCTCGCCCGATGGGATGGGCATGTCATCATCGCCCAGCAGCGTATCCTTGTTACCTTTTCGGCGGCGCACCTTGAGCGTATCGCTTCCCTTTTCCAGGAGCGCGCCCACACGCATGGCGTTGTACTCGTGCAGAAAGTTGCGGGATGAGTTCGGCGGAATGCCGAAGAACAAGTCTTCGACACCGGCCATCGCCGTCGACTTTCCGGCTTCATTCTCGCCAAGCAGCATATGGAAGTCGGGCTTGCCGGCCGGCAAGGCGATGATGGCGTCCGTGAAGTGGCCGTATCGAAGAAGGTCAAGCTGTCGGATGCGCATATGACTACGCCTTCTCTGCTTCGAGGCGTGCGCTGAGATACGCACCGGCATGAGTGATCAAGGCTGCAACGTTACCGTCGATAGCTGCTTTCAGCACGGCATCCTCCGATTCCTTGCGGACGTCGTGGGGCAGTTTGCGGACGAGATCGCCTAGATCCAACGCGAGCCGCGCGTGCAAGTCGACGTCGCCACCAGCGCCCTCCATTATCCGCTGCAGATCGCCCAACGCATCCTTGCGCGAGGCTGCGCTTTCAGGGCTGGCGGTCGCAATGACGAGCCGTTCGATCCACGCGACCACCTCGCCCAAACCCAAGGCTGCGGCCCTTGCCTCCGCCAGCAGATGATCTGCCGATGCGAGCAATTCGCCGTGCAGCTCGGTCCGTCCCGTCAGCTCGATTCTGCAGACAAGAAGACGGCCTTCGGCTTCGCGCTCGACGGTATCCGCGATCGTTTGACGAACGAGATCGATAGCGTCAGCCGATGTGCTGCACTGATCCACCGGAACCGGCAAATGGATCCAGCGCACGCAATCGACGTGAAGCGGTGAAATCCTCTCGACTTGGCCATCTTCGACCAAAACAAGCGACGCGCCTTTCGGGCCGCTTTCGCGGATATGCCGGCCCTGCAGGTTGCCGCAGAACACAACATGCGGCCGCTCGTGGAGAACGGCGGCCTTATGCACGTGCCCGAGCGCCCAGTAGTCGTAGCCTTTGTTGATCAGGTCCTCGATGGCGCATGGCGCATAGTTCACGTGTCCGTGCATCCCGCCCAAGCCGGTGTGCAAGACGCCGATGTTGAAGCAGCCGGCAATTATCGGCGGATATGCGGTAACCAAATTGTCCGTGACGTCACGCTGGCGGAAGCTCTGGCCGTGAACGGCGACATCGAGATGCTGCAGCCGGAAGGTCTCTGGCTTGCGTGCCGAAAACACGCGGACATTGGTCGGCAGGGTGAGCCGGCGGGTAATCTGGCTTTCTGCATCGTGATTGCCATGGAGCAGGAACACCGGAATATCGGCTTGCGCCAATCGACCCATCTGCTTTGCGAAGAAAAGTCCGGTCTGATAGTCCCGCCAATCGCCGTCGTAGAGGTCGCCGGCGATGACGATGAAGTCGACCTCGTCCTCGACTGCCTGGCTGACAAGATTGTCGAACGCGACGCGCGTTGCGGTCCGAATCCGCTCGGCTGCTGCACCTTGTTGACCGGAGAGCCCTTTCAGGGGGCTGTCGAGATGGATATCGCTATTGATCCGGCAGTAATTATCTTGAAAGTGGCGCGGCCGGTTTCTACATAGGATTGATGAAAGCAACCGACATGAGATCGCTGTCGCGCGATGCGCGGCATGAGAGGCGAGTGCAAGTCATCCGACTGCGCAAGGCGCGA
>JAUXWB010000216.1 GCA_030684475.1 Reyranella sp.
GTCGGGGATTTCGATCAGCGCCTCGCGCTCCAGGACGTAGTCGTCCTGGACGATCTGGGCGATGTCGTAGACCGGGCCGATGGTGACGCCGGCTTCGTCGAAGAATTTCAGGTTGGTGGCGAGATCGCGCGCCTTGATGAAGCCGCCGATGATGCCGTCGAGTTCGATGCCGTTCTTCACGCGCTCGATATTGGTGGCGAACCTGGGATCCTTCACGAGCTCCGGCCGACCGATCTTGATCAGCACGCGCTCGGCCATGCCCTGTGTCGAGGCCGACAGGCAGACCCAGTGGCCGTCTTTCGTTTCGTAAACGTTGCGAGGCGCGGCATTGGTCGAACGGCTGCCGCTCCGGACTTTCACGTCGCCGGTGAGCTTGTGGTTGGCAGCCTGTGGGCCCAGCACCGAGAACAGCGGATCGAACAGCGGCAGGTCGAGCGTCTGGCCGGTGCCGCCGTTCACCTCGACTTCGCGCAAGGCCACCAAGACGGCGCCGTAGCCGTAGAGCGCGGCCATGGCGTCGGCGAGATACATCGGCGGCAGCACCGGTTCGCGGTCCTCGAAGCCGTTCATCGAGGCGAAGCCGCTATAGCCTTCGATCAGGGTGCCGAAGCCCGGCTTGTGGCGATAGCGGCCGTCCTGGCCCCAGCCGGAGATGCGCACGATCACCAGCTTGGGGTTGCGTGCATGCAGCTCGGCAGGCGAGAGGCCCATGTCTTCCAGCACGCCCGGCCGGAAGCTTTCGACCAGGATCTGCGCCGAGGCCGCGAGCTCGCGCACGATCGTGCGGCCGGCGTCGGAGCGCAGGTCGAGCGCCACGCTCTTCTTGTTGCGACTATAAACCTTCCAGGCCGTCTCGACGCCCTTGACCCGCCACGAGCGCAGTGTATCGCCTTCGGGCGGCTCGATCTTGATCACTTCGGCGCCGAAATCAGCGAGCTGCAGGGTGAGGATATTGCCGGCGACCAGGCGCGACAGGTCGACGACGCGCACCCCGGCAAGGGGACCGCGCGCCGTCGGATCGAAGGCCTTTTTTGCGGGTCTCTTAGCCAACGTGCTTGCCGAAGAACTCCAGCGTGCGGGCCATGGCCTGCTTGGACGCCGCCGCATCCCAGCTGCCGCGCTCGTCGCAATGGAAGCCGTGGTCGGCCGGATAGTCGAAGATCTGCACGTCGGGATGGAGCTTCCGCAGTTCGTTCACGTGCGTCATCGGGATGTGCATGTCCTTGTCGCCGAAATGCAGTTGTGTCGGCACGGTGGGCTTTTCGTTCCTGGCGCCGTGGATGCCGCCGCCGTAATAGCCCGACACCGCGTCGGGCTTGAGCCGCGTCGCTGCCAGCCAGGAGATGGTGCCGCCCCAGCAGTAGCCGGTGACGCCGACCTTCTTGGCGCCGCGAGTCTTGAGTTCCAGGATCGCCGCCTCGGCGTCTTGTACCGCCTTGTCGGTGAAGCCTGGTTGCATCACGTACCCGCGGCCCTCGGCGATGGTGTCGGGCGTGTAGCCGAGCTCGATGCCGGTCTTGATGTGGTCGAAGAACCGCGGCGCCAGGGCGAGATAGCCTTGGCTGGCAAAGAAATCGGTCACTGCCTTGATGTGATGATTGACGCCGAAAATCTCCTGGATGACCACGATGCCGCCCTTGGCCGTGCCCTTCGGGGTCGCGAGATAGGCGCCGATTTCGCCGGCCGCCGACTTAAGACGTATATCTTCGCCCATGAGAATAACTCCCTCTGTTCATTGTATTGGACATGGTAATTCAGCGCCGTTCAACCCATTGGATCAGTGATGTATTTGCCGAAGCACTTCGAGGGCGACGAGGCCATAGGCCGGGAGATCATGCAGGCCCATAGCTGGGCGCTGCTGACGTCCACTGCCGAGGACGGCGCGCCGTTCACCACGCACCTTTCGCTGCTATGGCAGGAGGCGGGCGGGCCGCACGGCTCGCTGATCGGCCATGTGGCGCGCGCGAACCCGCACTGGAAGCTGTTCGCGCGCCCTGCGGAATCGCTGGCCCTGTTCTGGGGGCCGCACGCCTATGTTTCACCGACCTGGTACACGCCCGGCGCCAAGGTGCCGACTTGGAATTATGTGACGGTGCACGCCTACGGCCGGCCGCAGATTATCGAGGACACCCAGGGCGCGCTCGACGTGCTGGCGACGCTTGCCCGCGAATATGAGGCCGCCGGCCCGGAAGGCTGGGGCCTCGACCGGCTGCCGCCCGGCAATGCCGAGGCGCAGACGCGCGGCATCACGGTGTTCCGCATGCCCCTGTCGCGGGTCGAAACCAAGATCAAGCTCAGCCAGAATCGCGAGCTGGCCGACCGCGAACGCGTGATCGAAAAGCTCGAAGCGAGCGACAGTCAGGACTCGAAGGCAACGGCGCGTTGGATGAGGCGCGTGCTTTCGTAGCACACCATCGGCGCGAGAAGGCGGCGCCCGACGCCCTGTGGAGGAACCGGTGCGGACGCAATCAAACTGAAACGAAACCGTCGTCCGCCCATCGCGGCACTCGGCTATCTCGAACCAAAATACGGTAGGAGGTTGGGATGGACCGGCACAGCAGCGACTTTGTCGACCCCGAGGATCTGGGCTCGAATCCGAGCCTGGAGGTGTCCATGGGCGACTTGATCGGACGGCGGCTCGGCCGACGCGCTGCTGTGCGCAGTTTGGTGGGCCTCGGAGCCGCGGCGGCACTGACCCGAGAGCTCCTGGGCGGGAGCGCGCTGGCGCAACCGGCAGGTCCGTCGTCGCTTACGTTCACGGAAGTCCCGCACGGTCTGGACAAGACCCATCATGTGCCGCAAGACTATGACGCTCAGGTGCTGATCCGATGGGGTGATCCTGTCGTGGCGGGCGCGCCGGGTTTCGATCCTGCCAAGCTGACCGCAGCGGCCCAGGAGAAGCAGTTCGGCTACAACTGCGACTTCATCGGCCTGCATGCCCTGCCGGCCGGCAGCACGGCCGGCGACCGCTACCTGATGGTGGTCAACCACGAATACACCAACACCAACCTGATGTTCCCCGGCCTCGGCGAGGGGCGGGCCTCCCGCACCAAGGCCTCGAAGCAGCAGGTCGAGGTCGAGCTCGCGGCCCACGGCGGCTCGGTGATCGAGATCGCCCGCGACGGCGGCTCGTGGAAGGTCATACCCGACAGCAAGTACGCTCGTCGGATCACCGGAACCACGCCGATGGACATCTCGGGCCCGGCGGCCGGCCATGACAAGCTGAAGACCTCGGCTGATCCGACCGGTGCCAAGGTGCTGGGCATGCTGAACAACTGCGCCGGCGGCGAAACACCGTGGGGCACCTGGCTGACGGCAGAAGAGAATTTCAACGGCTACTTCGGCGGCGACGCCGAAAAGATGCCGGACGCCAAGGCCTACAAGCGCTACGGCGTCTCGAAGGCGACCTGGTACGCTTGGGCACAGTACATCGATCGCTTCAACATCGAGAAGGAGCCGAACGAGCCCAACCGCTTCGGCTGGATCGTCGAGATCGATCCCTACGATCCTTCGGCGGCGCCGATCAAACGCACCGCGCTTGGCCGCTTCAAGCATGAGGGCTGTCACCATGCCCTGACCAAGGACGGCCGCGTGGTCATCTACATGGGCGACGACGAGCGCTTCGATTATGTCTACAAGTTCGTGACGGCAAAGCCATGGAACCGGCAGGACCGTGCCGCGAACCGGACTCTGCTGGACGAAGGCACGCTCTACGTCGCCCGCTTCGCCGACGATGGCAAGATCGAGTGGTTGCCGCTCGTCCACGGCCAGGGTCCGCTGACGGCAGAAAACGGCTTTGCCAGCCAGGCCGACATTTTGATCTATGCGCGTATGGCTGCCGATCTGTTGAAGGCGACGCCGATGGATCGGCCTGAGGATGTCGAGGCCAATCCGGTCAACGGCCGGGTCTATGTGCTCCTGACCAACAACACGCGCCGCACCGAGCAGCAGGTCGACCGAGCCAACCCGATCGCCCGCAATGCCCACGGCCACGTCATCGAGATCACGCCCAAGGACGGCGACCATGCCTCGACCGAAGGTGCCTGGTCGATCTTCATCGTCGGCGGAAGGCCTGGCATCGATCCCGGTGCGCGCTATCACCGGGCGACGTCGGAAAACGGCTGGCTCTCCTGCGTCGACAACTGCACCTTCGACAGCAAGGGCCGCATCTGGATCGCCACCGACGGCGCACCGACCGCCGCCGGCATCGCCGACGGCCTCTATGGCGCCGATACGGCAGGCTATGGTCGTGGCCTGACGCGATGCTTCTTCCAGGCGCCGACCGGCGCGGAGGTGTGCGGCCCAATTTTGCCGCCGGACGACAGTGCGGTGTTTCTGGCGATCCAGCATCCGGCCGAAACCGCCGGCTCCACTTTCGAGAAGCCATCGACGCGCTGGCCGGACTTCAAGGACGGTATGCCGCCCCGCCCGTCGGTGATCGTCATCACGAAGAGGGGCGGCGGCGCTATCGGATCCTGATGGCTGTGTGCTTCTGAGGCGCCTCAAACGTTGAATCTGAAGTGGAAGACGTCGCCGTCCTTGACGGCGTAGTCCTTGCCTTCGAGGCGCAGCTTGCCGGCATCGCGGGCGCCGGCTTCGCCCTTCAGGGTCACGTAGTCGTCGTAGGCAATGGTCTCGGCGCGGATAAAGCCCTTCTCGAAGTCGGTGTGGATGACACCCGCGGCTTCCGGCGCGGTCGCCTCGCGGCGCACCGTCCAGGCCCGCGCCTCCTTCGGCCCGACCGTGAAGAAGGTCACGAGATCGAGCAGCTGGTAGCCCGCGCGCACCACGCGGGCGAGACCGGTTTCCTTGAGGCCGAGCGAGGAGAGATACTCTTCCTGGTCGTCGGGCGGCAGCTGCGCCACCTCGGCCTCGATGGCGGCCGAGATCACCACGGCCAGCATGCCGCGCTCCCTGGCGAAGGTTTCCGCCTTGGCGCTGTGGGTGTTGCCGGTGGCAGCCGAGCCCTCGTCGACGTTCAGCACATACATCATGGGTTTGGCGGTGATGAGCTGCAGTCCGTGGAACACCGGCCGCTCGTCCGCCGTCAGCGCCGCCTCGCGGGCCGGCCTGCCTTCGCGCAGCGCATCGAGCGCCTTCCTGACCACCGGCGCCTCGGCCGCTGCGTCCTTGTCGCCGCTCTTGGCGCGCTTCTCGAGGTTGGGCAGGCGCTATTCCAGGCAGACGAGCTCGGCCAGCATCAGCTCGGTCTCGACGATCTCGGCGTCGCGCACGGGATCGACGCTGCCCTGGACGTGGGTCACGTCGCCGTCCTCGAAGCAGCGCAGCACGTGGGCAATGGCATCGACCTCGCGGATGTTGGCCAGGAACTGGTTGCCGAGCCCTTCGCCCTTCGAGGCGCCCTTTACGAGGCCCGCGATGTCGACGAACTCGAGCTGGGTCGGAATGATCTTGGCCGAACCCGCGATCCCCGAGAGCTTGTCGAGGCGCGGATCGGGCACGGCGACGCGTCCGACGTTGGGTTCGATGGTGCAGAACGGATAGTTGGCCGCCTGCGCCGCCTGCGTGGCGGTGAGCGCGTTGAACAGGGTCGACTTGCCGACATTGGGCAGGCCGACGATTCCGCAATTGAAACCCATGATCTACTCTTTGATGTCCAGCCTGGCCGGAAGATCGGGAGGCGGCGCGAGATGCGCCACCCGGCTCATGTATTTCTCGTCGGCCTTGGCGCCGCCTTCGATCAGCAGCGCCGATTCCTCGGCCAGCGCCGACAGCAACTTCGGAACCCAGCCGGTCTTGGGATCGCGCTCGTCCGGCTCGAAGTCGCGTAGCACCCAGTGCAGCACCAGATCCTTGTGGCCGGGATGGCCGATGCCGATCCGTACCCGGCGATAGTCCTTGCCGACGTGGGCGTCGATGTCGCGCAGTCCGTTGTGGCCGCCGGCACCGCCGCCCTTCTTCATGCGCACCCGGCCGGGGGCCAGGTCAAGTTCGTCGTGGAACACCACGATGCGGTCCAGCGGCACCTTGAGAAAGCGCACTGCCTCGCCCACTGACTTGGCCGACTCGTTCATGAAGGTCATGGGCTTCAAGACGATGACGCGCTCGCCGCCGAGGTGACCTTCGGCCACCTCGCCGTTGAAGCGTGCGCGCCAGGGCGAGAAAACACGGCGGCGGACGATCTCGTCCACCGCCATGAATCCAACGTTGTGCCGGTGCCCCGCATAGCGCGGCCCGGGGTTGCCGAGCCCGACCAGCAGGAGCATCGGACCGGTGGAACCCGAACCCGCCGGCTACTTTTTCGCCGGGGCGGGGGTCTTGCCACCCGCCGCCGGTGCCGCGGCGCCTGCCGCCGGAGCAGCGCCACCCGCCGCGGGTGCAGCACCCGCTGCCGGAGCCGCAGCAGCATCGGCTGCAGCCGGTGCCGCCGCATCGGCCGCCGCCTGGGCCGCCGCCTCGCGGACCACGGTCGGCGCGGCGATCGACGCCACGGTGGCGTCCTTGTCGCGGCTCACCAACCGGACGCCCTCGGGAACCGAGATCGTCGAGAGATGGATGGAGTGTCCGATCTCGAGACCGGTCAGATCGACCTCGAAGTACTCGGGGATGTGGTCGGCCTTGGTGCGTACCGTGATCTCGTGGAGCACGATATTGAGCACGCCGCCGCGCTTGATGCCGGGGGCCTGCGCTTCGTTCGTGAAGTGGACGGGCACCTGCACGGTGATGATCGACTCGGGGCCGATCCGCAGGAAGTCGAGATGAAGGGGCTTGTCCGTCACCGGATCGACCTGAACGTCGCGCGGCAGGACCTGATAGTCCGTGCCCTCGACGTCGATCTGAAGCCGGTGGTTGAAGTAGCCTTCCTTGTGCAGCTCGCGCGCGATCGATTTCGGCTCGACCGCGATCATGACCGGGGGTTGCTTGTCGCCGTAGATCACGGCGGGAATCAGTCCCTCGCGACGGCTGGAACGGGCGCCCCCTTTGCCGGCCCGATCCCGCTTCTTCGCGACGACTTTGGTCGTCTCTGACATCTCACTTCTCCTTGGGTTGCTCTTTTCTCTCTCACTCGCGGCGCGGCCTCCAGGGGTGCCGATCGCCGGATCTCCAAAACTCTTCAGTCGAACAGGCTCGATACCGATGCCTCGTCGGAAATGCGCTTCATGGCCTCGGCCATCAGGGAGGCGATGCTGAGCGGCCGCACGTTGGGCGAAATCCTCACCGCTTCGGTCGGCTGGATCGAGTCGGTGATGACCAGCTTCTCCATCGGTGAGGCCGCGACCCGGGCCACCGCGCCGCCCGACAGCACGCCGTGGGTGACGTAGGCCGACACCGATTTGGCGCCCTGGTCCATCAGCGCGACGGCGGCGTTGCACAGCGTGCCGGCTGAATCGACGATGTCGTCGATCAAGATGCAGTCGCGGCCTTTGACGTCGCCGATCACGTTCATGACCTCGCTGACGCCCGCCGCCTCGCGGCGTTTGTCGATGATGGCGAGGTCGGCGTCGATGCGCTTGGCGATGGAGCGGGCGCGCACCACGCCGCCAGTGTCGGGCGAGACTACGGTGAATTCGCGGTTCTTGAGCGTGTCCTGGATGTCCTTGGAGAACACCGGGCCGGCGTAAAGATTGTCGAGCGGGATGTCGAAGAAGCCCTGAATTTGGCCTGCGTGCAGGTCGAGGGTGAGCACGCGATGGGCGCCGGCATTGGTGATCAGGTTAGCCACCAGCTTGGCCGTGATCGGCGTGCGCGAACCGGTCTTGCGGTCCTGCCGGGCGTAGCCGTAGTACGGCATCACCGCCGTGATGCGCCGGGCCGAGCTGCGGCGTAGCGCATCGATGATGATCAGCAGCTCCATCAGATGGTCGTTGGCCGGGAAACTGGTCGATTGGATGATGAACACATCCTCGCCGCGCACATTTTCCAGGATCTCGACGAAGATCTCGTTGTCCGAGAAGCGGCGGATGTTGGCCTTGACCAACGGCAACGCCAGCTTGGCGGAAATGGCTTCGGCCAGCGGTCGGTTGCTGTTGCCGGTGAGAATCTTCATGGATCGCGCCCCTCGCGCCGGGACGGGACCTAGTTAAGTCGTTGATATGAAACGACAAAACGGCCATCCCCGGCCGCGACGCGGCGGACCATACCAATGTGGACCGGCCGTGTAAACGCCCTGTAATCAGGGCTTCTTCGGCGCGTAGAAGACGCTGTCGATCTCGACGATATCGTCGTCGAACAGGCGTCGGACCTCGACCATGGTGCGGGGCGGATAGGGTGGCTTGCCCCAGAGTTCGGCCTGAGCCTTGTCGACCATGGGCGAGAACTTCTTCAGGTCGCTGACGTAGATCGTGAGCCGCACGCAGTCCTGCAGGCTGGCGCCTTCCGACTGGGCGATCAGCCGGATGTTGAGAAACGCCTGGCGGATCCTGGCCTGCGGATCCTGCACCGGCTTGTTGGTCGCAGGATCGACGCCCTGCATGCCGGCAACGAAGACAAAGTCGCCGGCGCGAACACCGAGACTCCAGGTGCCCTCCGCCTTGATGGTGCCGGGAGGATCGAGCGTCCTGACACCATTTGGCGACAGGGATGGCGACTGTGCTGCGGCGGTTCCCGATACGACGATGATGCCGAGGAGGACGGCCAGCCTCATGCGGCGTGCGGATCGGCCAGCAACGGCCATTGCGCCCTGTCGACCTTCGTGTAGGGCAGCAGCGACCAGTCGGGCACCAGCGCGCCCGGGGCCGCGACATACACCACTTCGCTGGCGATCGGCGCGTAGGCGGCATGGAAGTGCTGCATCGACTTCACGACCACGACCTTCTTGGTCGAGGGATCGACGCCGAGCTTGGTGAAGCAGTCGAGGCTGTGGCATTGCGAGCGCTTGGTGTTGACGATCACCGTCACGCCCTCGATCTGAAGCGCCGCCACGTCCCCGATCGGGTTGGTGCCTTTGCGGGCGCCGCCGAACTGGATGAAGACGTCCTTCTCGAGCTTCAGCACCTTGGCGCGGGCGTCGATCGGCGGGCCGGATTGCGGCCCGAGCTTGCCGCCGAGGCGGATGTCGAGCTCGGCGCCTTCGCCGACCTCGAAGGCGAGCTTCACGGCGCCGGGATCCCAGAACATGGCGATGGCGGCGTCCTTCACCTTGCCGTCGAGCAGCGCCTTCAGGACAAAGGTCGAATCCGAAGCGGCGCCGCCGCCGGCATTGTCCGACACGTCGGCCAGCACCATGGGCTTGGGCAGGTTATGCGAGCTCACACGCGCCATGGCGGCACCCAGCGAGACATAAGGTGGCTGCGTCGCCGCGCGCATGGCGAAGAACTCCTGGCCGAGTTCTTTGGCGAGCTTCTCGGCTTTGGGCCTGTCGCCGTCGGTGATGGCGATGACCTTGCTGCTCATCTCCCTGATGTCGGACCACGGGAAACCATGGGCGACGGAGAGCGAGAGGACGCCGTCCTTGCCCTCCATTGCCATCAGCCTGTCGACGAAGCCGCGCATCGGCTGGCGCGTGGTGTGGAACACACCGATCATGCGGCAGTCCCACGCCGCCATCACCGGCCTGGTGCGACCTTCGATGGCGCCTTCCATGACGGTGAACAGGTCGTCGGCGCGGTCCGACACGTCGACGTGCGGATACTCCTTGAACAACACCAGCACCGTGGCGTCGCGCATCGTGCCTTCGCCGATGTTGCAATGGAGGTCGAGTTCGACGCCGACGGGAATGCTCGGACCCACGACCTTGCGGACATGGGCCAGCAGGTCGCTTTCGCAATCGTCGTAGCCCTCGGCCACCATGGCGCCGTGCATGGAGAGGAACACGGCGTCGACCGGCATAGCCGCTTTGAGGTCGGCCACGATCTCGTCGCGGAAAGCCTCGTAGACCTTCTTCACCGTCCGGCCGGCGGGCTGGGCGAAGGCGCAGAGGCTTTCCTCCACCTGCCAGCCCTTGGCCTCGGCGCGCTGGCGCCAGACCGCGAGCGGCGCGCCGAACATCGGCACGTTCTTGCCGTAGCTGCCCTTGCGGAAGAGGCAGGTCTCCTCGAAGAGCTGATGGCCGGTCGGGATGGCGGCGAAGGTGTTGGTTTCGGTGCCGAGGCAGGCGGTGAAAATCTTTTTCATTTGGCCTTTGAATGTCGCTCAGACAGCGACGGAAAAAAATCCAGGATTGGCGATCTTGGGCGACCCGACTGAAGCGGGCAAGTCCTTGTTCCATCGAGCATTTCCGCTTCTCGGACCGGACCTCGCCTGTCGCCTGAACAGCGACATTTTTTGACTCCGATTCTGGATTTTTCTTGGAGTGCCCGAGTGGCTTGCCGAACGTCGGCCGAGTGAAGCTGTCTGGAGAAGATCGGTCATGCGAACACCCTACGAAAAACCCGAAACGAAAGTCGAATCGCGGTTCTGTTGATGTCGGTCGTTGTAAGCGCTTGGCGCGCAACGATGTTTTTTGCGGAGCTCTTCGTCGCGACTATTTTCCGGACAGGTTGTCGCAGCCGCTCAGGCCGCCAGCGCGCGATCCATCAGCGAGGTCTCGGCCGTGCCGAGGTCGGCGGTGCCGAACTGAGCGAAGTGGCCGGCGCCCAGCCGGGTCTCGCCATAGAGCGTGGCGAACGGTGAGTTGGCTTCGACCAAGGCGGCCAGCGCGGCGATGCGGGCCAGGCCCTCGCAGAGGAAACGCGCCCGGCGCTCGGCGTCGGCGGACTTCAGCGTCCGTTCCAGCGCCTGGGCGAGAGGCGCCACGTTGAAGGCCTGCGAGGCCGTGCGCACCAGCCGGGACAGCGTATCCATCGCGGCGTCGGGATGGCGGCCGGCGGCGCGCAGCACGTCGAGCGCCATGACGTTGCCCGAGCCTTCCCAGATGGCGTTGAGCGGCGCCTCGCGATAGTAGCGGGCCATCGGCAGATCCTCGGTGTAGCCGTTGCCACCCAGGCATTCGAGCGACTCGTAGATCACCTGCGGCGTGCTCTTGCATACCAGGAATTTCACCACCGGCGTCAGCAGCCGGGCGTAGGCCGAGTCGCGCGGGTCCGTCGCGGCGCAATCCGCGGCATGGGTGAGGCGGAACACCAGCGCCACCTGGGCTTCCAGTTCGAGGGCGAGGTCGGCGGCGACGGCGCGCATCGCTGGCTGGTCGGCGAGCTTCTTCTGGAACACCGAGCGGTTGCGGATGTGGTGCAGTGCCTGGCTGAGCGCGATCCGCATCTGGCCGGCCGAGGCGATGGCGCAATCGAGCCGCGTCAGGTTCACCATCTCGATGATGGTGCGCACGCCCGCGCCCTCGGCGCCGACCCGCTCGGCGTAGGCGGCATGGAATTCGACCTCCGACGAGGCGTTCGATTTGTTGCCGAGCTTGTCTTTCAGGCGTTGGAAGCGCAGCCCGTTGTGGCTGCCGTCGGGCCTGTAGCGCGGCATCAGATAGCAGGTGAGTCCGCCTTCTGCCTGGGCCAGCACCAGGAAGGCGTCGCACATCGGCGCCGACATGAACCATTTGTGGCCGGTGATCTCGACATGATCGCCACCACCTTGCGTCTTGAGGGTCGCCGCCCGGGTGATGTTGGCGCGCACGTCGGTGCCACCCTGGCGCTCGGTCATGCCCATGCCGAGCGTGACGCCCTTCTTCTCCTGCCACGGCAACGGCCGGGGGTCGTAGTGGCGCGACTGGATTTTCGGCAGCCATTTCTCGAGCAGGTGGGGCTCTGCCCGAAGCGCGCCGATGCAGGCGTGCGTCATGGTGATGGGGCAAAGGTGGCCGCTCTCGGCCTGGGTCGCGAGGTAGAGGCGCACGGCTCGGCTGGCGAGTGGTCCTTGCGGCTCACTGCCGTCGTGCGCCGAGGCGTGGATGCCATGACCGATGCTCTTGGCCATCATGGCGTGATAGGCGGGATGGAACTCGACGAGGTCGAGCCTGTTGCCCTTGCCGTCCATGGTGTGGAGCTTTGGCGGGTTCTCGTTGGCGATCCGGCCGAG
>JAUXWB010000218.1 GCA_030684475.1 Reyranella sp.
TCGAGGACGAGGAGGGGCTGCGCTCGCTCAATGCCCGCGGCCTGCGCTCGCGCGGCTACAGCGTGATCGAGGCCTCCAACGGCATCGAGGCGATGGAGGCGCTGGAGGAAAAGAACGGCGCGGTCGACCTCGTGGTGTCCGACGTGGTGATGCCGGAAATGGACGGCCCGACGCTGCTGCGCGAGATGCGGATCCGAAATCCCAACCTCAAGATCATCTTCGTCTCCGGCTATGCGGAAGAGGCGTTCGACAAGAGCCTGCCGGAAAACGAGCAGTTCGCCTTCCTCGCAAAGCCGTTCGCGCTCAGCGCGCTGGTCGCCAAGGTCAAGGAGACCATGGCGCCGTCGTGAGGGCCGTCGCGCGTCCGGGCAGCCAGGAGGAAATCACTCCCGCCGCCGGATCACGCCTTCAAGCCTTGTTGCCGCGGCCACGGTATTCGAGATCGTGCCGTACTTGCGGACGTTCGTATGCAGGAGCGCGAGGCGCTGATCGGTTTCGTCGGTATCGACGATCAGTTCGTAATCGACCGAAATCATCTTCGGCGGGCTGTCTTGCCGGATACCGTGCAGCTTCACTTCAACGCCCCGCAGATCGAACTTGATCATCGGCGTTACCCGTTCAATCCCCTTGATCATGCAGGCGGCGATAGCGGCAAGGAAGAGCTCCGCCGGATTGAAGGCATCCGGCCGGCCGCCGACGTCGGTGTCGAGGATAATCTCGGCTTCCTTGGCGGAGGCGATGCTGCCATGCGCATCGATCCGCCTGGCGCCGACCCGGTATTCGAGCATCGGCTTCATCTCAGGCCGCGAGCCAGCGCGTGAGGTCGTCGGGCCGGGGCAGGCCGCCCGCGTGAACCACCTTGCCGTCCATGACGATCCCCGGCGTGGATGCGATGCCGTAACCGGCGATGGCCGCATAATCGGTCACCTTTTCAATGGTGACGGGAATGCCGAGCTTGTCCGCTTCGGCCTGAACCATTTCGACCGTCGCGGCGCAGCGTTTGCAGCCGGGACCGAGAACCTTGACTTGCTTCATGGATATCCTCCGTCAGTTCATGAGAACAGGGCGTTGAAAATGAATCCCACCGCCAGGATGCCGGTCCCGACCACACCGACGAACACGGCGATGAGGCGGACCGTGAGCACCTTGCGGAGAATGATGATCTCCGGCAGGGACAGCGCGATCACCGACATCATGAACGCGAGCACGGTTCCGAGCGCGGCGCCCTTGGTGATGAGCGCCTCGACCACGGGGATGATGCCTGCGGCGTTCGAGTACATGGGAATGCCGAGCAGCACCGCGGCGGGTACCGACCACCAGACGTCCCGGCCCATGATCGAGGCCAGCAGATCCGCAGGCACGTAGCCGTGGATGAAGGCGCCGACCGCAATACCCGCGATGATCCATGGCCAGACCTTGCCGACGATTTCCTTCACGGCGTCGATGCCGGCCTTGATGCGGTCGATAACCGAGAGTTCTTCCGGAGGAAGCTCGACCGCGTCGGACCGGATGTTGCGAACCCATTGCTCCAGCCAATGCTCGAGGTGCAGCCGGCCGATGATCCAGCCGGAGACGATGGCGATGGCGAGGCCAAAGGCGAGGTAGGTCAGCGCCACTTTCCAGCCGACCAGCGCGAACAGCAGTCCGAGCGCCACCTCGTTGACCATCGGCGCGGCGATCAGGAACGAAAAGGTAACTCCAAGCGGCACGCCCGCGCTGACGAAGCCGATGAACAATGGCACGGCGGAGCAAGAGCAAAACGGAGTGACGATGCCGAGCGACGCCGCCAGCACGTTGCCGACGCCTTCGCGCTTGCCGGCAAGCAGCTTCCTGGTCTTCTCCGGTGAGAAGAAACTGCGGATCACGCCCATGCCGAACACGACCAGGGTGAGCAGCATCAGAACCTTCGGCGTGTCGTAGGCGAAGAAGCTGATGGCCTCTCCCAGATGACTCCTGGGATCGACGCCCGTCAATGCGACGACCCAATTCGAGAATGGAACCAGTTGGCTGTAGATGGCACCCCACGCTGCCAGGGCGACGATGGTCCTTCCGACCCACTTGGCCGTGGAAGGACCGGCACCGGGTGCGCGTTCGGTGAGCGAACCGAGGCTCATGCGGCATGCCTTTGCTGTGTTGCCGGCATCGCCAGCGCGAGGATGCGAATCGATGGGCCGGGCCGACGACAACACCCCGCGCGGTCGTCAGGCCGCAAACCAGGATAAGGGCGGTTACGACCGGCAGCTTGAGCGAGATCAAGGAGGGATGAACGGGGCGGCATGGGCTCGCGGAGGGGGGCGGCAAGGCATTCGGCGCCGCCCGGGGAACTGCAGATAACCTGCCCAATTGACGCATGCCCGCGACCGAGGGCCGCAGCCATGCGTCCCTATGGCGGCTTCACTTTTGGGCGGCGCTGCCCATCTTAGTGGCTGCTTCCCCCTGGTGGGGATTTGAGGAAAAACACATGAAATTCACGCAGCGTACGCGGGGCATCGTCCAGGCCCTTGCCGTCGTTCTATCGTTGGCGGTTCCGGTGATGTTCGCGATCTCGGCGGCCGACGCACGGCCGGGCGGTGGCGGTTCCCGCGGGAGCCGAACCTTCTCGGCACCGCCGCCCACCGCCACGGCGCCGAAAGCGGCGCAGCCGCTCAACCGAACCATGACCCAGCCGGGCAGCCCCGGCATGGCCGGGCCCGCGGCGGCCGGTGCCGCCGCCAAGGGCGGCATGTTCAACAAGCCCGGCATGGGCATGCTCGGCGGCCTCGCCGCGGGCTTCCTCGGCGCCGGCCTGCTCGGCATGCTGTTCGGCGGCGGATTGCTCTCGGGGCTCGGAAGCATGGCGTCGATCATCGGCCTGATCCTGCAGATCGGCCTGATCTTCATCGTGGTGAAGCTGGCGATGTCGTGGTGGCAGCGCCGTAACGCTCCCGCCGCGGCCTCGGCGTATGCCGGCCCGGCGCCCGGAGCCGCAGTCGGCCCCGGCGGACCGCTGAACTCGTTGCGAACCGGAACCGGCTTCGGCCTTGGATCGGGGAGCGCGCCGCTGGAGATCCAGCCGGCCGACTACGAGACCTTCGAGCGGTTGCTCGGCGAGGTTCAGACCGCCTGGTCGAACGAGGATGTCGACAAGCTGCACACGCTGGCGACGCCTGAAATGGTGATGTACTTCACCAAGGACCTCGAGGAGAACAAGGCCAAGAACGACATCAACAAGGTGTCCGACGTCAAGCTGCTGCAGGGCGACCTCGCGGAAGCCTGGCGCGAGGGCGAAACCGACTATGCCAGCGTGGCGATGCGGTTCTCGCTGGTCGACAAGACGCTGGAGCGCGGCACCGACCGTCTGGTCGCGGGCAGCGAGCAGCCGATCGAGGCCACCGAAGTCTGGACTTTCGTGCGACGGCGCGGCGAAGACTGGGAACTCTCGGCGATCCAGCAGGCCTGATCGTCCGCCACCGGCTGATATCAAGGGCGCCGCGGTTGATTCCGCGGCGCCTTTTCTTTTTGGAGAGTTTCGTGCCTCATTTCGCGTCGCGGAACCGGAATAAGCATTGTCGCGTCGTGTTGATGTCAGACCACGCCGGGCTCTACGCCACGGCGAATAGCCAATCGGAGGGTACGATGCCTGTTTTCGCCCGGGTAATCTCGCGGCTGTGTTTCGGCCTCGCCGCCGCCTCGTTCACCACGCTGGCGGCGCAGTCCGCTTTGGCGCAGGCGACCGGCACCAGCTTCTTCGTCACCTCAGTGGGTATCGGCAATGGCGGCAATCTCGGCGGCCTCGCCGGCGCCGACAATTATTGCCAGCAACTGGCGCAGGCGGCGGGCGCGGGCGCGAATGCTTCAGGGGTGAAGGTTTGGCGCGCCTATCTTTCCACCCAGCCTGCGGACGGCAAGCCCGCGGTGAATGCGCGCGACCGGATCGGCAAGGGACCCTGGCAGAATTCCAAGGGCGTCGTGATCGCCAAGGATGTCGCCGAGCTGCACAGCGCCGGCAACAATCTCACCAAGGCGACCGCGCTGAGCGAGAAGGGAGAGGTCATCAACGGCCGGGGCGATACGCCGAACCGCCACGACGTGCTGACGGGATCACAGGCCGACGGCACCGCGTTCGCCGCGGGCGACGACCGCACCTGCAAGAACTGGACGAGCAGCACACAGGGCGCGGCGATGGTGGGACATGCCGACCGCGTCGGCCTGCGCGACGATGACGCGTCGAAATCCTGGAATAGCTCGCATCCCTCGCGCGGCCCGGATGGCGGCTGTTCGCAGAACGACCTGAAGAGCACCGGCGGCGACGGGCTGTTTTACTGCTTCGCGGCGAATTGAGGTTGCGCCGGGGCGCATCGGCACCAAGAATACAGCCTGGCACCGTGGCAGCCGCGCTCACGTCCGATGAGAGGATCGCCGATGCGTTATGAGCTTTATTACTGGCCGCAGATCCAGGGGCGCGGCGAATATGTCCGCCTCGTGCTGGAAGAGGCCGGTGCCGATTATGCCGATGTCGCGCGCCGGCGCGGCATGGGCGCGATGACGAAGATGATGGAGGCGCGCGGCACGCCGCCGTTCGCGCCGCCGTTTCTCAAGGCCGGAAAACTCGTGATCGGGCAGACCGCCAACATCCTGCTCTATCTCGGGCCGCGCCATGGCCTCGCGCCGAAGGCGGAAGCGGGGAGGCTGTGGCTGCACCAGCTGCAGCTGACGATCGCGGACCTCGTCCTCGAAATCCACGATACCCATCATCCGCTCGGGCCGTCGATGTATTACGAGGATCAGCGCGGGCCGGCGAAAAAACGCACTGCGGATTTCTGGAAGGAGCGGGTGCCGAAATATCTCGAATATTTCGAGCGGGTGCTGGAGAGCAGCGGCGGCTCCTGGGTCGCCGGCCGCCGCATCAGCTATGTCGATCTCTCCCTGTTCCAGATCGTGGCGGGGCTGCGCTACGCTTTCCCGAAACGCATGAAGGCGTTCGAGCGCAGGATACCCGGCCTGGTCGATCTGCACGACCGCGTCGCCATCAGGCCGAACATCAAGGCGTATCTGGAAAGCGAGCGCCGAATCCCGTTCAACGAGGATGGAATTTTCCGGCATTACAGGGAGCTGGATGTTTAACTCCGTCATTCCGGGGCGCGCGAAGCGCGAGCCCGGAATCCATACTCCCGATCGTGGTTATGAATTCCGGGTTCGCCGCTGTGCGGCGCCCCGGAATGACGGTAGCGGTCATCTGTTCCGGCCGTCGATCGGCGTCATCGTCAGCCTGGCGAGGTCGATGCCGTCGATGCAGCTGACGTTGAGCGCCACCACCTCGGTTCCGTCAGGCTTGGCGCCGTTGGCGAACACCTCGACGCCGCAGTCGATGCAGGATTGGTGCTTGATCGCATGCTTGTTGAAGAGATATTCGCGCAGATTGTCCTCGCCGGCGCGAAGCACAAAGCTCTTCGGCGGCAGGAATGCGAAATGCAGGCCTTTCTTGGTGCAGATCGAACAGTTGCAGGCGGTGACCATGGCAAGATCGGTGGTGCATTCGAAACGCACCATGCCGCAATGGCAGCCGCCGGTGTAGGTCATGGCATTGGGCATCGGTCCGCATCCGCTCCGTGAGAGGGTGTGGCCGGCAGTATAAACGATTTTGCGGGATGTGTTCGACCGCCTCCGGCAGCCGCCGGAACGAGCGACGGTCCGTCATGATGGATATGCTGGATATGCTGGATCAAGCCCGCATACGACAATCCGCGACCCTCACGCGATCTGGTCGATCCGTGTTCCCTGGCCTGGCGGAAGGGCGGCCCGCACGGGCGGCGGCGGCGGCAGGCGATCGTCGCGGTCGACCTTGACCTCCGGCGGTTTGAGCACGCTGGCCTCGGGCGGTTTGATCGGCGTGGAAGGGCTGACTGCAGAAACACTCATCGGACATGATCCTCGGCTTGGTTGCTGTCGACTGTGACGAGCTGGAAGCGAAGGCTTTATGAATCCGGAGCCGCGATTGCGACGCATCGCGGCGGTTCCCGAGGGGATGGTGAACGGCGGGCTCGAATATCCCTAAGATGCTATCGAACTTGTTGGCAAATCGCTGGCCATACCGCCGGCGCGCGGCGCAGCTACTCGTCCGTGCCGCGCGTGATCGCGATCGCCGCCTCGGTCCTGGTGCGCGTGCATTCCATGTTGAGCCGGCGGAAGCGCATCTTGACGGTGTCGCCGCGCAGCAGCCCCATTCGATTGATGCAGCGGGTGGAACCGCGCAGCACGTCGGGCTTCGGGATGGTAAAGACGATGGCGCCGGCGCTGGCGACCAGCTGGAAAAATTCCGGCCTCGGCTTGCGGCGGTCCGCCTTGACGTAGAGTTCGTTGGAGTACTTGGCGCCGCGACAGCCGAGCGAAAGCTCCCTGGCGTGCGGGTGGGACAAATAGATGGTCTTGCCGGTCGTGATGCCGATCTTGACGCCGTCGACCTGTCGCTTCAATTCCTTGGCGATATCCTCGCAGCGGTCGGCGCGCGCCGGTGAAGTGCCAGACACCGTGAGAGCCGATGCCGCCAGCAAAATTGCGGCCAATGTGGTCGATCTGTGAAAGTTCGCTCTCATGCAAAATGCCCCTTTACGCCTGTTGAAACGCGCATGTCGATTTCCTGCAAGGGCCGGCGGCGGAAGTCAATCCGGACGGTCGGTCAGAACCCGTAGATGCTGACGCCGATCGCGAAGATGATGACCCCGAGCAGACTGTAGAAGGTGGGGATGCTGGCGAGCGCGGTGGCGAGCCGAAGCCGCTGGTTGCGCGCGGCCAGCGCGATGGCACAGGCCGCCATCAGCGGAAAGGCAATCATGCGAACCGGACTCTCGAATGCGCCGGTACCCCTGAGCTCGAGCCCGTGCCGCACCACGGACGGCATAAAATTCAGCCAGGTCATGAACGCGATCACCGCGAGCGCGATGATGGCATAACGCACGCGGCCGATGGCGGCGAACACCAGCACCGCCAGCGCCAGGGGCGCATGGGCGGCGATATGCGCCTTGATCAGGAAGCCGCCGAAGCCAGGGCCGGGAATTTCCGACATGTCGCCGAACAGGGTCGGCACGCTCGAAGCCGCATCGAAGCCCTCCAGCAGGGCAGCGATGATCAGCACGGCGCGCAGGCCGAGATGGCGCGGGGCGGAAGAGTCCGGGGCGGTATCGGCCGCCAATACGGGGGTGGCAGTCATGCTCTATTTCGATTGCTGGGGGACGTTCGGGAACCTTCCCTTTGTGTCAAAAGTGCTTAGAACGGTTCAATCGCCGGGGCGCTTCTCGCTGCAGACAGCTCCGGCTCCAACCTTGCGAGTTCTCAAATGAACGCCCCCACGCCGATCCCGTCCGCCGCCACCCCCGTTCCGCCCTACAAGCACACGCCGCTGTTTCCGCTCGGCGCCGACACCGCGCCCTACCGGAAGATCACGTCCGAGGGCGTGCGGGTCGAAAATGTGCTGGGCAGGGAGATGCTGGTGGTGACGCGCGAGGCGCTGCGGGCGCTGAGCGAGGCCGCGTTCGGCGACATCAATCATTACCTGCGGCCGGGGCATCTGCAGCAGCTCCGCAACATCCTCGACGACAACGAGGCCAGCCCCAACGACAAGTTCGTGGCGCTGGATTTCCTGAAGAATGCCAATATCGCCGCTGGCGGGGTGCTGCCGATGTGCCAGGACACCGGTACCGCCATCATCATGGGCAAGAAGGGTTCTCGCGTCATCACCGACGGCGACGACGAGGCCGCGCTGTCCGAGGGCGCGCGCGACGCCTATCTGCGCCGCAATCTGCGCTATTCGCAGGTGGCGCCGCTGTCGATGTATGAGGAAAAAAACACCGCCAACAACATGCCGGCGCAGTGCGAGATCAATGCCGAGGGCGATGATGCCTACAAGTTCATGTTCATGGCCAAGGGCGGCGGTTCCGCCAACAAGAGCTTTCTGTTCCAGGCGACGCCGTCGGTTTTGACCAAAGACCGCATGCTGGCGTTTTTGAAGGAGAAGGTGCTGACCTTGGGCACTGCGGCGTGCCCGCCCTATCATCTGGCCATCGTGATCGGCGGCACCTCGGCCGAGCTCTGCATGAAAACGGTGAAGCTCGCCTCGGCGCGCTATCTCGACGCACTGCCCACGCATGGATCGGCCGACGGCAACGCCTTCCGCGATCTGGAGATGGAGCAGGAGATCCTTGCCATGACGCAGTCGCTCGGCGTCGGTGCGCAGTTCGGCGGCAAGTATTTCTGTCACGACGTCCGTGTGATCCGGCTGCCGCGCCACGGCGCGTCGCTGCCGATCGGGCTCGGCGTGTCCTGTTCGGCCGACCGCCAGGTGCTCGGCAAGATTACCAAAGACGGCGTCTATCTCGAGGAACTCGAGCACAACCCGGCGCAATATCTTCCGGCGGTGGAGCAGGCGCTCGGCGGCGAGGTGGTGAAGATTGACCTCAACCAGCCGATGAAGGACATTCTGGCGACACTTTCAAAACATCCGATCAAGACCCGGCTGTCGCTGTCGGGCACCATGATCGTGGCGCGCGATTCCGCCCATGCCAAATTGCGCGAGCGGCTCGACAGGGGCGAACCGCTGCCGGATTATTTCAAGAATCATCCGGTCTATTACGCGGGACCGGCCAAGACGCCCGATGGCTATGCCTCCGGCGCGTTCGGCCCGACCACGGCGGGGCGGATGGATTCCTTCGTCGACCAGTTCCAGTCCGCCGGCGGCTCGATGGTGATGGTCGCCAAGGGCAACCGCGCGGTCGCGGTGCGCGAGGCCTGCAAGAAGCACGGCGGCTTCTATCTCGGCTCGATCGGGGGTGCGGCGGCCAACCTCGCCGAGCACTGTATCAAGAAGGTCGAGGTGGTGGAATATCCCGAACTCGGCATGGAAGCGATCTGGCGCATCGAGGTCGAGGATTTTCCGGCCTTCATCATCATCGACGACAAGGGCAACGACTTCTTCAAGGAGTTGAATCTGGGGTGAGGGCGGTGCGGCGTTCCCCGGACGCTGCGCAACATGCAATGTTGCGCTGCTGATCCGGGGTCCATCATGCCACCATGGGTCCCGGCTCAGCGGCGCAGCGTGACCGGACGATGCTTCGCATCGCCGGGAGAACGCTGCACCGCGTCCGGGACGCGGAAAGCATCGCGAATTACGCCCGTGTTCCCGTGAACGGGAAGCTGCCCATCGGGCCGATGCCCATTTCGCCGGACATGCTGTCGCCGGCAACCTTGCCGGAGAAGGCCAGCGTCAGCGGCATCGGGTTGGTGATCGAGATTTTCCAGGCGACGTCGTCGCCGGAGACGGTGCCGTCGAAGATCTCGCCGGAATTGCCGTCGGCGCCCTGCGTGCCGGTCAGCGTGCCGCCCGCGCTCGAAAGCGTCAGCGTCGCCTTGCGCTCGCCCATCGGGGTGTTCATGACGATATTCCAGTTTCCGTCGACGGCCATCTTCAGCTCTCCTCACGCATTGCATCGCAAAACCGGAATGGTTTTGGGACAGGCAGGGCACGAGCGGCGGTATAGCGCATCTCGCGGCCCGTGCCCAACAGGATGGTTGCGGCGATCAGGCGCGGGCGGCGCGAAGCCGGTTCGTCACCAGGATGCGAAACGCCGCATATTGCACCCCGAAGGCGGCAACCTTTGCCCCGATCAGCACCACCGATACATAGAACGCCCATAGCTGGAGATCGCCGGTGGCGGCGACTGCGACGGTGCCGGCCCCGAGCACGAACATCAGCGCCGCCCAGAGATAGCCTGCGGTTGTGACGTATTCCGGAATGGTCTCGGTCACGATCGGCGGCGAATAGCGCAGCAACCAGCCGCGCTTCAGCATGATGGCGCCGATCGCGAAATGCCCGATCGCGGGTTTGGCCAGGACGAAGCGCGGATCGTGCGTGAGCAGGGTGGCGCCGCCGAGCACGATCACGAGGCCGAGGCTCGCCCAGGTCATGAAGCCGAGCTGCTGTCCCTTGTAGCGGGCATAGGCCACCTGACCGACCGCGCCGGCTATCGCCACCGACGTCGCCAGGATGACGTTGCCGGTCGCAAGGTACAGCACCAGGAAGACGATGGTGGAGAGGAAGTCGGAGCCGAGCCTGGCGAATACATCCTTCATCGTCATACCTTTCCTGCGTTAGCGGGTTTCTTGCATGATATTCAGGAGCCGGCCAGCGCCGCGAACCTGGCCCGGCGGTAGTCCGGATACCATTTGGTGAAATAGATCGCGGTGCTGCGGGCGGCAAAGGCGATCGCAAGGCCGGACCACAGCGGCAGGCCCGGTACGTAGATCATCAGGATATTGCCGGTCATCATCAGCACCATGCAGGCGGTCCAGGCCCAGGCGATGGCATAATTGGCTTTCAAAAATCCAGGCAATGCGAGAGTTTCGGCGTCGACGATCTCGCGGGCGTATTGCAGCGTGAAGGGCTTGCGCACCGCAATCGACGTCAGCGAGATCGCGAGCACGCCGGCATCGACGGCCAGCTTGATGGCCGAAGAGCTGAGGCTGGGATCAACCAGCGAGAGGTAAAGCCCCAACCCGAGAAACAGCGCCACGGAGCCGGCGCCGAGCACCTTGAGCTGACGGCCGCGGATGAGATCGTAGGCGATGACGGCAAGGCCGGTCACGGCGGCCGCGAACAGCGCGATGTCGGCCGAAGTCAGCAGCATCAGAGCCGAGAAAACACCGAAGGGGAGCAGGATCAGAAAAATCATCATCACGGACCTCGTCGGCCTATCTTTACACTGGAAAGATAAATATGGGCGGACCGCGGCAACGTCAAGCGAAATCTTTACAGTGTAAACATAATGTGAGGGGCAATAATAATGCCGGCGCATCCCCCTGACGTCACTCCGGGGCGATGCGAAGCATCGAACCCGGAATCTGGAGATTGTACGCTCGAGATTCCGGGTTCGCGCCAACACGCGTCCTCAGATGTGCAAGTGCACATCGGGGAATGACGGTGTTCTTTAGGCAGCCCCGACCCAGTTGCCATGAAAACCGTCGGGGACGCGATGGCCGAGCTGCACCAGCGCGACCGGACCGGACTCGACGTCGGTGGCGTTGAATACAGCGAGATCGCTGCGGTTTTCCTTGGCGCGCCACACCGCGGCCAAAAGCCAGCCGTCGCCTTCGGCCGCGTCCTTGCCGCGCTCGACGAACACCGGCTCGGAGATGGTGTCGCCGGCCGGCAGCAGATAGCTGCCGAGCCGCGATCCGTTGCCGTCGACATGCACGATGCCGGAGAGCGCGCCGACGAACGGCAGATCGCGGTTGGCGCAGGCGTACCAGCCATGGGCGCTCTTGAGACCGGCGCGGCGATCGTCGATGCGCGGGAATTCGCCGGTGATGTCGTCGAGATAGACTTGCGTGAAGCGGTCGGTATTCCCACTGAGATCGAAGGTCCAGCGGCACAGCCGCGCGCGGGATTTGGCGGGGTCGGTCGGTGCGCCGTCGGGATGGGTGAACAGCGGCGCTTCCTCGAACTGCATGACGTCGGCGATGATGCGCCCGCCTTCCTCCCAGGCGTTCATGACGTGGAACACGTAGCAGGTCTCGGCGCGGAACCAGACGAGATCTGCAGGCGACCCATTGCGTTTCATGACGCCGACATAGGCGCCTTTTTCCGGCTCCCAGGCGTAAGCCGGCTTGCCGCGCATCGCGCGATCCATGCTGCCGGTAATGGGCAGGATCGGAAACAGCAGATGATTTTCGGTGACGATGAAATCGTGCACCATGCTGGCATAGGGCGCCTCGAAGCGATCGAAGCGCGTCACCACGCCGGACGCATTGACCGAACCGAAGGACAGAGCAGGGGTCAGCGGTCCCGCCGCGTTGTAGCCGAAGAACATCATCTCGCCGGTGGCCGGATCGATCTTCGGATGGGCGGTGAAGGGACCGGCGATGCTCTTGCCATAGTCGCAGTAGCCGAGCCGATTGAGCGTGCCGGGCTCGATCTCGGTCGGCAGATGGCCTTCCTCCAGCGCCAGCAAGCGTCCGCCGTGAAAGATGATGTTGGTGTTGGCGACGCCAGAGTCGGTGCACGAGGTGGCCGGCGCGTCGGGCAGCTTGCGGCCGCCGAAGCCGCCGAACAGCGCGCGGCCGGCGTCGTGCTCGGCCTGCCATTTCGGGGTGCGTACCCAGCGGTTGCGGTAGCTGGCGCGGCCGTTCTCGAGATGGAAGGCGTGCAGCATGCCGTCGCCGAGGAACCAGTGCGATCCCGGGGCCTCGAACTGCGGATTGGGACCGTTGCGGTACAGCGTGCCGTTGAGTTCGCGCGGCAGCTCGCCGACGATTTTCAGATGCGGCGCGTCGCATTCCATCGGTATTGGCGCCAGATTGGTCCGGCCCGCCCTGGTTCCACCCTGGTCAAGCATCGGTCGCTCCCTGATTTGATTTATCTTTACACCGTAAAGATATCGGTACAATGAAGCGCCGGGGCCGTCAAGCAAAATCTTTACAGTGTCAATATCGGGGCCTATATAGCGCCGATGGCAAGAACCCCCAGCATTGGCCGGACCGCCGTCCGGCGTGATTCGAAAGCCGGAGCACCTGCCCGGACCAGCCGCAAACCAGGCGGGCCTGGCAAGGCCAAGGCCAGCGAAGCTGCACCGTATCACCACGGCGACCTGCACGACGCCTTGCTCAAGGCGGCGGAAACAGTGCTGGAGCGGGACGGCGTCGGCGGCTTGACGCTGCGCGCGGTGGCGCGCGAGGCCGGGGTATCGCATGCCGCACCGACCCATCATTTCGGCGACCTCACCGGCCTCGTCAGCGAACTCGCGGCGATCGGCTTCCGGCAATTCAATGTCGCGATGGCGGCGGCCGGCGCCATCGATGCCCCACCGCTGTTGAAGGCGATGGCGCGGGCCAAGGCCTATGTCGCCTATGCGCAGGCGCATCCCGGCATGTACGGGCTGATGTTCCGCACCGAACGGCTCGACATGACCCGGCCGTCGCTGCACGAGGCCGCCAGTGCCTCGTTCGCCGGCCTAGCCGGCGCGGTCGGCGTCAGCCGTCAGCAGCAGGTGTCCGACGAGGCGCTGTCGCTGGAGCAGGCGGCTGCGATCGCCCGCGCCTGGTCACTGGTCCACGGCTTCACCACGCTCCTGCTCGACGGCCGCCTCAACGACATCCTGAAGCGGCTGCCCGAGGGCAACAATGTCGAGACCCTGCTGGATGCCATGCTGCGCTCCACCGTCAGCCGGCCGCCGGGGCCGTGATCAGGGTTTCTTCGCCAGCTCCACCGCGCGGCCGCTTTCGCCGATCACCTTCACCTCGTCCTTGCCGCATTTAAAGCCTCGCGCCATCTCGTCGGCGGCCTTGCGGGCGAGTTCGTTGGCATCGGGATTGGCCTTCACGTCGACATAGGCGACATGGCACACCGCGCCGGGCGGCAGCCGCTTCACCGCCAGCAATGGCTTTGCGATCGGCCGCCCGTCCTTGTCCTCGTCGGCATTGTCGGCGATGTGCCAGCGCTGGATGATCGCAAACGGCTTGCGATCCAGCGCCCGCCACTCGACGGTGTGGGTTGTCGAATTGAAGGGGCCGAACGAGCTTTGCGCGGCGGGCTCCCTGGCCGCGGCGGCGCGGTTGCGGCCGACCGAGACCGTTTCGCGCAGATCGTCCTCGCTGATGATCACCACGAGCCCGGCCTTGCCCGGACAAACCCGGATCGTGGAATCGTCGACGCCGTTTCCGGCGCCGGCCACACGGCAGTCCCTGGGCGCGACCGAACTGTAGCTGCTGCTGAATGTTTGGGCCTCGGCCGCAGCAACCGGCCCGAAGCAAGCACATGATAGCGCCGCCAGCACGGTTCCAGGCAGGCACAGGCGGGGGACGTGCATCATAGGTGTGCCTGGTTCGGGGAACTGCTCATCCCGGTTCGACGTGCGCAATCTGGGGAAGGTTCACGCAAAACGCGCGAAAGGCCTGACATGGACCCGGAATCGCTCTAGAACAGCGGCTTCGCAATACCCCTTCACAGCGTGTCAGTTCAAAGTCATCATGCCTGCCATCCCGTCGAACAAACCCTACCGCGTCGGCCGTTCCCGCACCGGGCTTGGCCTCTTCGCCACCAAGCCGATCAAGAAGGGCGCCAAGATCGTCCGCTATTTTGGTCCGCTGCTGGATTCGAAGAAGGAGAAGGACGACGCGATCGAGAACAAGTATCTGTTCGAGCTCACCAATCGCTGGACCATCGATGGTTCGGTGCGCAAGAACATCGCGCGCTACATCAACCACGCCTGCAAGCCGAACGCGGAATCCGACGTCATGCCGCGCAAGCGCAAGGTGGTGATCCGCGCCATCAAGAACATCGAGCCCGGAGACGAGATCAATTACGATTACGGCACCGACTACTTCAAGGAATACATCAAGCCGATCGGCTGCAAATGCGTCGCCTGCGAGAAGAAGCGCAAGAAGCAGCGCGCCGAGGCGAGGGCCGAGAAGGCCCGCCTGAAGGCCAAGGCTGAACGCAAGGCCTTGAAGCAAGCCGAGAAGCAGGCGGCGAAGGCCGCCAGGAAGAAGCCTAGCAAGCCGGCGCATGCCAATGGCAAGCTCCTGAACGGCCACGCCGCCAAATCCGCGACGGGCCGAATGGCGAAATCGGGAATTTCCGTGAAAGCCCGCGGCAAGCCAGGCGGGGAAAGCCGCGCGTCGGCGTAAGGCCGGCATCGTCGCCAGCAGCCTCCGGATCTACCCGCCGGGCCTATGCAATGATTTCGGAAGCGGTGCATCGCCGAAATTCAGCGTCGATCGTTGAATGATCGCGCCACCTTCATCGACCACCACGCGAAATCGCCGGTGTTCGCTGAAGAAGGTCAGGCGATAACGGCCGCTGTCGTCATCAATGCCGCGCTCGGACTGGCTGGTGATCTTGCCCGCGCGCATCTGCTCGCGCAGCAGCGGCAGCGCGAGGCCCAGTCCCTCGGCAATGACAGATGCATCGATCGCGACTTCCCCGTTTTCGAGTTCAACCGGTTTCATCGGACGCTCATGCTGCACTTGGCCCCGGGCGCTTTGCCCGGGCGGGGTAGGCGCATTCCGCCAGCGTGGTGGTGTCGAGCTCGCGCATGAAGGCTTCACGCGCGGCGGCGAGGCGGGCCTTCAGGCGGCAGCGCGGGGTCAGCACGCAGTTGCCGCCATCGCCGCGAAAGCACTCGACCAGCGCGTGGCGCTCTTCCAGCGCCCGCACCACCTCGCCGAGCGTAATCGCCTGCGGCGGCCGCGCTCGCCTGAAGCCGCCGCCGGCGCCGCGCTGGGTATTGATGAATCCGGCATCCGCCAGGTCGCGAACCACCTTGGCCAGATGGTTGCGCGATATACCGAATTCGGCGGCGATTTCGCTGGTCGCGAACGACCGCGTCGGCTCGCCGGCCAGCCGCATCAGGGCGCGCAGGGCAAAATCGGTGAACAACGTCAGGTTCATGGCATCCTCAAAGCAAATAGGCCTTGCAAAGCGAGCCTACAGGTTTAAATAGGTATTTAGAATACTTATTTAAGGAGAGGCGCCGTGACGGCAGCTGAACGGCGCGACAAGATCACCGCCGAGATCGTCGACAGGACCGGCATCACCGAGCCGCTGATCGAGCGCCTGGTTCGCGCGTTCTACGCCAAGATCCGCACCGACGCTGTGCTGGCGCCGATCTTCGAAGCGCGCATTCAGGATTGGGAGCCGCACCTCGCGCGGATGTGTGCCTTCTGGTCGTCGGTCGCGCTGATGTCGGGCCGCTATCACGGCACGCCGATGGCCAAGCACATGCCGCTGCCGGTCGATGCCGACCATTTCGACCGCTGGCTCAATCTGTTCGAGGAGACCGCCCTCGAGGTCTGTCCGCCGGCAGCCGCGGCGCATTTCGTCGAATTGGCGCGGCGGATCGCCGCCAGCCTCGAACTCGGCATCGCCGGAGCGCGGGGCGTCATGCTCACCAACGGCGAGAGGTTCAGGCGCCGGGAAAGTCAAACCGCAGGAGAACCCGGATGAAGCATCAAACCCCGGTCGCAACCGTCATCACCGATACCAAGCTGGCGCAGGAGCCGGCGGATCCGTTCGCGGGCAGCAGCCTCGTGCCGATGCTGGTCGTCGGCATTGTTCTGGTCCTGGTCGGGATGATTGCCGCTGTGATGTTGAGCTGACGGAAAACGGACCGGCCGCGGCCAGGCGAAGTGGTCCGCCATAGCTGCGAGGGGCGGGCGACGAATCCATCCTATGGAATAATGCCCCTCTGACCTTCGGCACTTGAGCATTCGAGAATTCATGCTCCCTACTCGACGGCGCGAAAAGAGCAGGTTCAGAACTGTCACCAAAATGCCCCTTTTTGAAGGTGTGGCAGGTCGAATAGTGCTGTTCTACTAGATAGTTAGTAGACAGGAACCAGTTTCGTTTCGCGACGTTGTCCCGGCAACTTTCAACGCATGAAGATTACTGACCAACACAGGGGGCCGAGATGGACCAGGTGCTGAAGGGTTTGCGCGACGAAGCGATGGAACAACAAGAGATGGAACAACTTGTTTCGGCGCTCGCCGATGGCGCCATGCTCGTCGATACCAACGGACAAATCGTTTGGATTGATGACAACATGCGTCGTCGCTTGAACGGTGGCTTGAAGGACCTAGCCTTGCCGGCCCGCAGGCCGGACGGCTTGGCCCTCGAATGCTTTCTTACAACCGCCGAAGTCGTGATCGATGGCAAGCCGTCGGCGGTATGCGTGATTCAACAAACTGGCGGTCCAAAGGAACCTCGGCAGTTTATCGCCGCGATCGAGGCTGTCATGTCCGACAGTTCATGGCTTACGCGGATGATCGTTGAGAAGTTTAACGCACTGCGTCAGAACGGTCAGAACGCGCACGCGCCGGCTCGATCCTCCGACCTTGATGATCTGACCGATCGCGAGCGGGAGGTTCTCTGGCTGATCTGTGAAGGTCGAACCGATGCCGAGATGAGCGAGCGGCTTCGGCTCTCGCAGAACACGGTGCGCAATCACATCGCATCCCTGTATCGCAAGATAGGCGTGAATCGCCGCAGCGCGGCCATCATCTGGGCGCGTGAACGCGGGATCACAAGTTGTGATGCATTAAGCCCGAGAGGTTCAAAACGTGCCCGTTCAATGCGGGGCGGCAGCAGCTTGTACTAGTAGAGTTGGTATTTCTCCGTCTCTTGCGGGGAAACCGCGCGACGTGTCTTCTACGACGACTCATTGCGTTCGTCGACGTGCTGTCAAACGGTCAGCCTGCACGGTGACAAGGCTACGCTGGCCTTGTCGGCGACGCCGACGCTCAGCGCCCGGCAAGGCGATTTCGTGTGACCGACCTCGTGCTCAGACTGTACATCGCTGGCCGCTCGGCGACTTCTCGCCGGGCGGAGCAGAACCTGCTTCGCCTGCAAGACGCGGCAGAGGTCGACGATAGAATCGAAGTCGAAATCATCGACGTACTCCAGAATCCAGAATTGGCCGAGCAGGCAGCGATTATCGCGACGCCGACGCTCGCCTATGAACACCCTGTTCGTCCTCGGCGGATCATCGGCGATCTTAGTGACGTGAAAAGGGTTATCGAATTTCTCGGCATTGAATCTGAAAGGGATCCGGCATGACCACAGAGGATGTCGATGTCGCTGCCGTGCTGGACCGCGTGAAGACCGGCGTCCAGGCCTTCGATGAACTGGTCATGGGAGGACTTCCTCGCGCACGGGCTACCGTGGTGGGCGGTACGCCAGGAAGCGGGAAAACCGTTTTCGCCACGCAGTTTCTCGCCCACGGAATCACCACGTTTGGCGAAAACGGCGTCCTCGTGACTTTCGAGGAGCCACCAGCGGACATTGAAGCAAATATGCGCGGATTTGGCTGGGAATTGGCGAAGTGGCGGAAAGAGGGGCGCCTGGCCTTCGTGGATGCCAGCCCACCTGCAAGCGATGAATTGATTATCGGCGATTTCGATCTTGTGGGTTTGCTCTCGCGCATTCAGCACGCGGTCAAGACGGTTAACGCCAAGCGTGTCGTTCTTGACTCGCTGACGCAGCTTTTCGACCATTTTATCGGCGACCCCAAAATCCTGCGTCGCGAACTGTTTCATATCAGCAGTGCGCTCAAAAAGACCGGCCTCACCGTGCTGATGACCGCGGAACGCAATAGTGAATACGGAGAGATCACGCGGCACCGTCTGGAGGAATTTGTCGCCGACAACGTCGTCATCCTGCGTAACGTGCTTCATCGCGAAAAGCGTCGCCGTACCATCGAAGTCCTTAAAATGCGCGGCAGTCATCATGCCGAAGGTGAAGCGCCTTTTACCCTGCTGGCGAACCAAGGCGTCGTCGCGGTCCCGCTTTCCTCGCTCCGACTAGAACAACAATCAAGCACGGTGCGCGTCACAAGCGGAAATTCCGAAATCGACAAAATGTGCGGGGGCGGCTTTTTTCGGGATAGCGTGACGCTCGTGAGCGGTGCGACCGGCACCGGCAAGACCCTGCTCGTTACCAACTTTCTGGCCGGCGGCGTGGCGGCCGGAGAGAAGGCAATTCTGTTCGGTTACGAAGAAAGCAAAGGCCAGCTCTTCCGCAACGCAGGCGGCTGGGGAGCCGATTTTGCCCAGATGGAAGCGGCCGGAAAGCTCAAGATCGTTTGTCTCTATCCTGAAGCGCAGGGACTGCCGGACCATCTGCTTACGATCCAGAGCCTGGTCGACGAGTTCCAGCCGAACCGGATCGCGGTGGACAGCCTGTCGGCACTGGAACGAATCGCTCCGGATACCGGATTCCGCGAATTTCTGATCAGCCTTACCTCCTTTATCAAGAAGCGGGAAATTGCCGGACTTTGCACCGCCACCAGCAAATCCCTCATTGGCGGCGAGAGTGTAAGCGAGCAGCACATTTCGACGTTGACTGATTCCATCATCTTGCTGCGCTACATCCAGGAGCAGGACACGATGAATCGAGGCCTTATGGTGCTCAAGATGCGCGGCAGCGAACATGCCAAGGAAATTCGAAAATTCACAATCGACAGCGCCGGTATGCACTTTGGCGAACCTTTCAAGACTGCGCCGAATGTGTTCACCGGTGACAATATTGCACAATGAGCGGTGTTACTCAGTTGAACGCGCGGCAAGGCCAACACCATGAATAGCGCGACCGCCATATCTGGCAGCGGGATCGATCAAGCCGAGATCAAGTTCCTGGTCGAGAAGAACGCCGACGGAATCATTGTTATTGACGAGAACGGGACGGTACTATTTGCCAACCCCGCGGCGGAGCAGATTTTCGGGCGACAGGCTGAGTTATTGATCGGCCGTCCGATTGGTATCCCGTTTATCGCTGGGGATACGGCGGAAATAGCGATCCACAAGCCGGATGGCGTTCAGGTCGATGCGGAAATTCGCATTGTCGAGACAACGTGGGAACGTCAGCCGGCCCGCCTTGCAAGCCTTCGCGATATCTCCGCCCGCAAGGCCGCGGAAGAGCGCCTGAGGCACGCAGCCAAGATGGAAGCTGTCGGATTGCTGACGGCAGGGATTGCACATGATTTCAACAATCTTTTGACTGTCGTGCTCGGCAATCTGGAAAGCGCTCAGCGTCGCTTTGCCGACGCCGATCCAGTATTGCTGCGCACATTGGAAAATGCCTCGCGCGGCGCGCGACAAGCCGCGAAGCTCACCGAAAAATTGCTCGCGTTTGCAAGGCGGAAACCTCTCGAACCGCGGGTGCTTGACGTCAACATGCTTGTTTCGGGAATGTCCGAATTGCTTCAGCGTACATTGGGCGAGCAGATAGTCGTCAGAACCAAGCTCGCCGAAGACCCTTGGAAGGTTGAGATTGATCCCACTGAACTGGAGGCAGCGATTCTGAATCTTGCGGTCAACGCGCGGGACGCGATGCCCTCCGGCGGGCAGCTATTGATCGAAACGGCTAACGTCGAGATTGCCCCCCCGTATCCAATTACCAATCTCGACGTAGCAGCAGGACCTTACGTTCTCATCACCGTCTCGGATTCCGGAACAGGGATGACACCCGATATCCTTCAGAAGGTCTTTGAACCCTTCTTCACGACAAAGGCCCGTGAGCGTGGCACAGGATTGGGACTGAGTCAGGTCTACGGCTTCATCAAACAGAGTGGCGGCCACGTCAAGCTTTACAGCGAGCCTGGCATCGGCACGTCGGCTAAACTTTATCTGCCGAGGGTCCTGGACGCCGAAGCTCCTAGCTGGATTCCACCGGTTGAAACGGCTGCTCATGTGCCGCGCGGCAAGCCCGGCGAAAAGGTTCTCGTCGTCGAAGACGAGGACGACGTTCGCAATTACACAGCCAGCAGCCTGCGCGAGCTGGGATATGGAGTTTTCGAAGCGATCGATGCAACCTCCGCACTCGAGATCCTGGAACGTGAGAACGATATCTCCCTGCTGTTTACCGACCTTGGACTGCCCGGCGGAATGGATGGACGAGTTCTGGTGGACCGCGCTCGGGAGATGCGCGCCTCCATGCAAACCTTGATCACGACAGCCTATGCCGCCAGCGCCTTGGTTCACGAGGGCAGGCTTGATGCCGAGATCGAGTTACTTAGTAAACCCTTCTCCTACTCCGCGCTGGCAGCGCGAATTCGTGGCTTGCTGGATCGTCGGAAAGGGCAGCGGGAAAGCCGTATCCTCGTGGTCGAAGATGAGTTTCTGCTACAAATGTTCGTGGCTGACATTCTCACCGACGCGGGATTCGTGCCCGTGCAGGCCGCCAGCGCATCGGAGGGTTTGACCAAATTCCGCGCGGAGTTCGGAGAGCTCGCCGGCGCCATTATCGATCTCGGATTGCCGGACAGGAGGGGCGACGAGCTGGTTGCGGACATTCGTGCAGTTCGAAGTGACTTGCCAATCATTCTCGCCACGGGCTATGCCGACGACAAGGTCCGTCGGCGGTTCGCACAAGATGATCGAGTGACAATCCTGTCCAAGCCGTTTGAATCTGATGGCCTTCTGGCCGCACTTCGAAGATTTGGTGTTCGGGTGAATTCAGAATAATGTAGTTCTTCACGCCCGCTCATAACGGGGGCGAGGAGGCAATCCATGAATCAGATATGTTCCATGGATTGCTTCGCGGTGCCTGTCATCGGGCGCGCGTTCGCGCGACCCGTTGGCTCACAATGACGACCTTGTTTGGCTCAGGCCGTCATTGCGCCGCGGCTCTTGCGCAAGCCGATATATTGCAGCTCCGCAAACACGCCGGTGCTGATGGCGTGGACGGCGATGAAGGCATAGCCGAGCAAATCGGGCGGGACTGCGCCGCTGAACATCAGCGCGATGCTGCCGAGCGCCCAGGCCGCGTTGCCGGCAATCACGATGGCCACCAGCGCACGAGGCATCAATGGCCTTGTCCCGAGCCAGCCGAGCAGCGCGGTGTAGGCGATCAGGAACAGGCCGGTTTCGAGCACGAGCACGTGAGGAAGGTTGAGCATCGGCGACAGCACTCCGGCGCCGAATGTCTGCAGCAAGGCCACCGCGCCGGTGACGACGGCATCGGCGAGCAGGGCGCGGCGAAGAAATAGGGACGGCTGGATCATGGTAGTCTCCTTAGCAAGTTCAACGGTTGACGTTTTCGTCTCCTGTGACGGTGAAGATGACCCCGCCGGCGAGGCAATTCGATTACGTCGGAGGTAATGGAATGCACAAAATTCGCATGGTAGGTTTTCCACCATGAACGCACACACCGCCATGGCACCAACGGAACGAACCCAGCCCGCCCATGTCGGCGATCACCTGCGCGAATGGCGGCAGCGCCGCCATCTCAGCCAGCTCGATCTCGCCGGCGACGCCGAGATTTCCGCGCGCCAGCTGAGTTTCCTCGAAACCGGCCGCGCGGCGCCGTCGCGCGAGATGGTCCTGAAGCTGGCGGAACGGCTGGATATCCCCTTGCGCGAACGCAACGTGTTGCTGGTGGCCGCGGGATTTGCGCCGGCATTTCCGCAGCGTTCGCTCGACGATCCCGCGCTGAAATCGGCGCGGGCGGCGATCGATCTGGTGCTGAAGGCGCATGAGCCCAGTCCGGCGCTGGCGATCGACCGGCACTGGAATCTGGTCTCGGCGAACCGCATGGTGATGCCGCTGCTCGAAGGCATTCCCCCGCGGCTGCTCGGCCCGCCCATCAATGTGCTGCGGCTTGCCTTTCACCCCGAAGGTCTGGCGGAGCGCACCGGCAACCTCGCCGAATGGTGCAGCCACCTGCTGGAGCGTCTGCACCGCCAGTGCGAGGCAACCGCCGATCCCGAGCTATTGAAACTGTATGCCGAGCTGAAGGCCTATCCGATCCCGGCGCGCTCCGGCCCGCTGTCGTCGGACCATGTCGCGATCCCCTTCAAGGTGCGGCTGGGCGGCGAGGTCCTGAGCTTTATCTCCACCACCATGATCTTCGGCACCCCGGTCGACATCACCCTGTCGGAACTGGCGCTGGAGACGTTCTTTCCCGCCGACGAGCTGACCGCCGAGCGGATGCGAGCGATGGCGGCTGGCTTGAAGTAGGCACGGGGCGTTTACAGCCTGCGCCGCAGTCCGCATACTCGACGCTGACAGCGGAGTGGATCGATGTGGCAGCGGCCGTTCTTTCACGAGGGAATGCGCGACCTTCAGGATCGCTTCGACGGGCGTCGCGTGGCCGAAGCCATCGAGGGCAAGCGCAAGCACTATGAGTTCTGGGACGACGAGAAGGAGATGATGCAGAACTCGGCGTTCTTCATCATTGCCACTTCCTGGCAGGATTACACCGATTGCAGCATCAAGTCGGGCGATCCGGGCTTTGTCAAAATCGTCGGGCCGAACGTCATCGAATACCCTGAATACGATGGCAATTCGATGTATCGCACCCTGGGGAATATCTCGCGCAACCCCAATGTCGGCCTCCTGTTCGTCCGCTTCGACGGCAAGAGCCGGCGCATCCGCGTCAACGGACGCGCCGCTATTCTGGACGACGCGGAGGCCATCGGCCGGCATTTCGGCGCCAGGCTGGTGGTGCGGATCGAGTGCGAGATCTATCCGAACTGCCCGCGCTATGTGCCGGATCTGGAGGGAGCCAGGCCGTCGTCCTACGTGCCGCGCGAAGGCGGGGGGACACCGCCGCCGCCGGAGTGGAAGCATCGCGACTACATTCGCGACATCCTGCCTGCGGATGATCCTCACGCCTCCATGGTTCGCGCCGATCCGGATCAGGATCGGTAACCCGGCCGCCATTGAGGCTCCGGATAAGCGGGCTGCGGGCTTGTTTCGCCGGCATTTAGGCCTATTTTGCGGGCATCGTTTCACGGAGAACGCACCCATGAGCACCCTTAAACCGCTGCAGATCGACATGGTCTCCGACGTGGTGTGCCCGTGGTGCTACATCGGCAAGCGCCGGATCGAGAACGCATTGGCGCTGACGCCGGATGTGCCGGTCGAGATCAACTGGCGGCCGTTTTTCCTCAACACCTGGGTGCCGCGCGAGGGCATCAGCCGCGACGAATACCTCACCAAGAAATTCGGCTCGGTCGAGGCCTACAAGGGCATCGCCGGCCGCGTCGTCGCAGCCGCCACCGAAGAAGGCCTGACCTACCGGCCGGAACTGGTCAGGCGCCAGCCCAACACCACCGATTGCCACCGCCTGGTTCACTGGGCCGATGCGCAAGGCAAATCCGCCGAGATGAAACAGCGGCTGATGGAACTGTATTTTCGCGATGGCGGCGATCTCACCGATCTCGACGTGCTGGTGCAGGCGGCCGCCGACATCGGGCTCGATGCCGAGGATATCCGCAAGCGCCTTGCCGGCGACGAGGATGTCGCGCTGATTTCGGCGCAGGCCCAGGACGCCGCCGACAAGGGCATCTCCGGCGTGCCGACCTTCGTGTTCGCGCAGAAATACGCGGTGTCCGGCGCGCAGCCGGCCGAACAACTGGCGCGCGCGATCCGGCAGGTGTCGGCAGAGGTCAACGCGCAGGCGGCGGAGTAGGGCGGCGCCACCTGTACCGCCGTCATCCTGAGGTGCGAGCCGTCTTCGGCGAGCCTCGAAGGATGGCAGCACGCGAAAGTGGCTGTGGCGCATCCTTAGAGGCTCGCAAGTGCTCGCACCTCAGGATGACGGCGAAGCCGTTACGCAGGGATGACGGCCACCGGTGGTAGCCTCACGCCCCCTTCAGGTAATAATTCGCGCGCTTGCCGAGCGCGATCCGGCGCAGCAGGCGGCGCATCGCCAGCGAGGCGCGCAGCGGTTTGATCGCGGTCGTGACCGTGCGATAGAACGCCAGCTTCAGCGCGTCGCGTACCGGCTGGCGGCCCGGCGGCAGTTGCGGCAGGCCGATGCCGCGCAGCATCGAATTGAAGAAATGCAGGTCGTTGACGCGGCGGACCTCGCGGGTCTTCCAGGTGATTGCCATCGAGATCGAAAAGCTGCCGGCGGTGCGCACCCAGTGCGGCCACTGATACGGCACGTAGCAGCCGTCGCCCGCGGACAGGTGAAACTCGGTGCCGCGCGGCGCAAAACTGTCGTGGTATTGCAGGTT
>JAUXWB010000230.1 GCA_030684475.1 Reyranella sp.
TGACGGCGCTGGAGACCGCCGAGGACGGCATCACCTGCAACGCCATCTGCCCCGGCTACGTGCGCACGCCGCTGGTCGAGCAGCAGATCGACGACCAGGCCAAGGCACATGGCATTTCGCGCGACAAGGTCATCACCGACGTGCTGCTGAAGAACCAGCCCAACAAGCGCTTCGTCGAGGTCGCGGAGTTGGCGGCACTGGCGCTGTTCCTCTGCACCGACAACGGCGCCTCGGTGACCGGCGTGGCGTTGCCCATGGACGGCGGCTGGACCGCCCACTGAGGGGAACATCATGGAAATCAAGCGCATCAACCTCGCCCTGCAGGGCGGTGGCGCCCATGGCGCCTATACCTGGGGCGTGCTCGATCGCCTGCTCGACGAGGAGCGCATCGAGGTCGAGGCGATTTCCGGGACCTCGGCCGGCGCCATGAACGCGGCTGTTTTCGCCGATGGCATGGGGCGTGGCGGGCGTGACGAAGCGCGCCGCGCACTCGACGCCTTCTGGACCAACATCAGCCAGGCCTCGCAGACCGGCCCGCTGCAGCCCACGCCGTTCGACCTCTATGCCAGCGGCTGGAACCTCGACCATTCGGCGGCTTTCGTCGCCTTCGACATGCTGACGCGCATGCTCTCGCCCTATCAGCTCAATCCGACGAACCTCAACCCGCTGCGCGGCGTGCTGGAGCGGTCCGTCGACTTCAAGCGCCTCGAGGGGTGCCGTTCGGTGAAGCTCTTCATCAGCGCGACCAACGTGAAGAGCGGCAAGGTGAGGGTCTTCCAGTCGGGCGAGATCACGCCTGACGTGCTGCTGGCCTCGGCCTGCCTGCCGTTCCTGTTCCAGGCCGTCACCGTCGAGGGCGATCCCTACTGGGACGGCGGTTACATGGGGAATCCCGCGATCTTCCCGCTGATCTACGGCACCGGGACGCAGGACGTGGTGATCGTGCAGATCAACCCGCTGGGCTGCGACCGGGTGCCCACTACCGCGGCGGAGATCATGAACCGGGTGAACGAGATCTCGTTCAACTCCTCGCTGATGCGCGAGATGCGGGCGATCTCCTTCGTCACCGACCTGATCGACCAGCAGAAGCTCGACTCCAACACCTACAAGCGCGTGAACGTCCACTGGATCGAGTCGGAGAGGCAGATGAGGGGCCTGGGCGTGTCGAGCAAGCTCAACGCCCGCATGGACTTCCTGCTGCATCTGAAGGCGATCGGCCGGCAGGCAGCGGACGAGTGGCTCGCCAGCCATTTCGACGCGATCGGCCGGCGCTCGACCATCGACATCAAGGAGAAATTCCTGTGACTGTCCAGTCCTCTCTCGGCCGCCGTCTCCTTCTCGGCGGCGCGATCGGCCTTCTCGCCAACCCGATGCGGCGGTCGTTCGCTCAATCGAAAAGCGTCAAGGCCATCGCCTTCGACGGATTTGTCATCATCGACCCGCGCCCCGTGGCCATGCGAGCCGAAGAACTCTTTCCGGGGCAGGGCGCACGCCTGATGGAAGTCTGGCGCTCGCGACAGTTCGAATACACGTGGCTGCGTACCCTTTCCCGCCGCTACGTCGACTTCGGGCAGGTCACGCGGGAAGCGTTGGCCTTCGCCGCCACGGCGACGAAACTCGACCTCACGGCTGAGAAGCGCGACCGGTTGATGCAGACCTTCCTCGAACTCAAGGCGTGGCCCGACGTGGCGCCGGCGCTGCGCGAGCTCAAGGGCAAGGGCATCTGCATGGCATTTCTGGCCAATCCCACGGCAAGGATGTTCGATGCCGTGGTTCGCAATTCGGGCCTGGAAGGACTTTTGGAGGAGCATCTCAGCACCGACCGCGTGCAGGCCTACAAGCCCGATCCTCGCGCCTACCAGATGGGGCTCGATGCGTTCGGTCTAGGGCGAGAGGAGATCGTCTTCGCCGCATCGGCATCGTGGGATGCCGCGGGCGCCAAGGCATTCGGCTATCCGACCTTCTGGATCAACCGCGCCGGTCTGCCTGCGGAGGAGCTGGGCGCTGCACCCGATGCGGTCGGTACCGGGATGGTCGACCTGGCGAGGTTTATTGGTGCCTAGCAAAAGTGCATGCACTGCCAGCATTCGCTCGCGCGAATGTGATGTGCAGGTTCAGCAAGTTCAATGCTATGTTTCGGGTAGCGTCGCACGAGGCCTGTCCAGATGGCCGAACGCCGGCGCCAATAATAAAGACCATACCCCGCCCGGCGCACCCGCCGGGTACGCTCCAATCGAGGAGGAGGGGTCGTCCCGCGATCATCGTGTCGTGAGTAGCAAGCAAAGGCTGCCCCCGTTGGAGACCGTCCAGAGGTGGGGTGGACCGAGGCGCGAAGAAACGCGCCCCAGAAGGAACTATTGACGGTCTGCTGCGGCGCTCGGACCGCAGGATTCACGCGATGTCACACGTCCCTGTCACAACATTTGACACAACTTGGTGTGACATCTCGGTGTGATAGGGGACGGGGTGAATGCCCCAAGAACATTGGCTCTCCGGGCTGCGGAGAGCCGGCGTCGGTCGGGGCGACGGACCCTCAGACGTCGAGGTTGGCGACCTTGAGCGCGTTCTCCTGGATGAACTCGCGGCGCGGTTCGACGACGTCGCCCATCAGGGTCGAGAAGATCTCATCGGCCTCGTCGGCGTGGTTGATCCTGACCTGCAGGAGCGTGCGCGCCTCGGGATCGAGGGTCGTCTCCCAGAGCTGGTCGGGGTTCATCTCGCCCAGCCCCTTGTAGCGCTGGATGGTGACGCCGCGGCGGCCGGCCTCGACGACGGCGGCGAACAGCTCGGTGGGCGAGAAGATTGTCGTTTCCTTGTCCTTGGCGATGAGCAGGCCGGGCCGCTGGTAGACGGCCTGCAGTTCGACCGCCAGGCCATCGAGCTTGCGCGCCTCGGCGCTCCTGACCAGTGGCCCGTCGATGACGTGGCGTTCCTGGACGCCGCGCAGGCGGCGGCTGAAGGCGAGGCCGCCGTCGGGCGTCGGCTCGCCGCTCCAGCCGCGCTCGAGCAGCGGGCTGACGGCGTCGAGGCGACGGGCGATGTAGTCGGCGGTGGCCTTGGCGAGCTCGGCGTCGTTCAGGATGTCGGGCTTGAAGGCGCCGGCGATGGCGGCCTGCTCGATCACCGCCTGGCTGGTGACGCGCCTCGACAGCGACAGCGGCTTCACCAGATTGGCGACGGAACGGGCGATATCGACCGTGCGGCGCAGGTCTTCGCTTGCCTGCACGCTGCCGTCGCCGAGCTGGAGCCGCGCGTTCTCGAGGCCGGTCTGGATAAGCTGCTCGTCGAGCGCGCGCTCGTCCTTGAGCTAGAGCGCCGACTTGCCCTTGGCGGCTTTGAACAGCGGCGGCTGGGCGATGTAGAGGTGGCCGGCGTCGATCAGCGCACGCATCTGGCGATAGAAGAACGTCATCAGCAGGGTGCGGATGTGGGAGCCGTCGACGTCGGCGTCCGTCATGATGATGATCTTGTGGTAGCGCAGCTTGTCGAGCGTGAAATCGTCGGGACCGATGCCGGTGCCCAGCGCCGTGATCAGGGTGCCGATCTCGGCCGATGACAGCATCTTGTCGAAGCGCGCCCGCTCGACGTTCAGGATCTTTCCACGCAGTGGCAAAATGGCCTGGTTGGCACGGTTGCGGCCCTGCTTGGCCGAGCCGCCGGCCGAATCGCCTTCGACGATGAAGAGTTCGCTGAGCGCCGGATCGCGCTCCTGGCAGTCGGCGAGCTTGCCGGGCAGCGAGGAGTCGTCGAGCGCGCCCTTGCGGCGGGTGAGCTCGCGTGCGTTGCGGGCGGCCTCGCGTGCCGCGGCGGCCTCGACCACCTTGGTCAGGATCTT
>JAUXWB010000233.1 GCA_030684475.1 Reyranella sp.
CAAGGAACTCGGCAACCAGGGCATCAAGGCCAAGGACATTCCGGTCGTGGCCTTCTCGGTCGGTGAGGAAGAACTCGCCGGTATCGACACCAATCCGCTGATCGGCCATCTCGCTGCCTGGAACTACTTCCAGTCGGTGAAGAACCCGACCAACGAGGCCTTCATCAAGACCTGGCAGACCTTCACCAAGAACCCGAAGCGTGTGACCAACGATCCGATGGAAGCCCACGTGATCGGCTTCGCCATGTGGATCGAGGCGGTGAAGAAGGCCGGCACGACCGACTCCGACGCTGTCATCGACGCCATGATCGGCATCGCGGTGCCGAACCTGACGGGTGGTCTGTCGGCGATGATGCCGAACCATCACATCACCAAGCCGGTGCTGATCGGGGAGATCCAGGGTAACGGTCAGTTCGACGTCGTGTCGTCGACCGCTCTGGTCCTCGGCGACGAATGGTCGGACTACCTACCCGACTCCAAGGACCTGATCGCCGATTGGCGGAAGCCAATGAGCTGCGGCAACTTCAACGTTGTCACCGGCAAGTGCGGCGGCAAGGGCAAGTAGGGCCCGAGGCCTAGAAGCAACCAACTCACAGGGCGGGGCGACTTTCGAGTCGCCCCGTTCTCATCTCCGGGTTAACTCTCAGTCATGCTTTTCCTGCGTCCGCTTGCGATGCTGCTGCCGGCGCTGGCCTCGATGCTGGCCTCGGGGCTGATCGCCGCCACAGCCTTCGCCGCCGATCTGCCGGCGCTCGTGGCCGGCCTCACGACCGGCGGTTTCGGCGATCGCGAAACCGCGATCGGCGCCTTGGCCGCGTCGGGTGAGCAGCGTGCCGCACCGATCCTCGAGGCCCTGGGCGCGGGCCAACTCTATGTCCGCAAGTCCGACAACCTCGTGCTCATCGGCAAGCCGGACGGCAACCAGCTCGCGCTGACCGAGGCCATCTCCGGCAAGGCTGCCGGCAGCGGAACGGAGGCCGAACTCGATCGCGTCCGGGTGAACAACCGGTTGCGCGGCGTCATCGAGGCCGCCGTCGGATCGCTCACCCTGATGAGCCCTGATCCTCGCGTGCGCCGCGGCGCAGCGGAGGCTCTCTTCAAGCGTCGTGACGCTTCTTCGCTGGCCGCCCTCGACCTGGCGTTGGCCGCCGAGAAGGACCCGCGCATCAAGCGCTCGATGAACGAGGCCCGCGCCGCGAGTGTCCTGGCCTCCGATGCGTTGGCGCCGCAGAAGCTCGAGGCTATCGCGCTGGTGCGCGAGCGCGCCGACCGCGACTCGCTGGGCGTGCTGGAGGCCACGGCCTCGTCGGCGACGGATCCCGAGGTCAAGGCCGCCGCCACTGCCGGCGCCGGCGCCGTCCGCCAGACGCTCGCCGCCTGGGAGGCGGCGCAGAACGTCTGGTACGGCATTTCGCTGGGCTCGGTGCTACTGCTGGCCGCCATCGGCCTTGCCATCACCTTCGGCACCATGGGCGTGATCAACATGGCGCATGGCGAGATGGTGATGCTGGGCGCCTACACGACCTTTGTCGTGCAGGACATCATCCGCACCTCGGCGCCGCACTTGTTCGATGCCTCGCTGCTGATTGCCCTGCCGCTCGCCTTTGTGGTCGCCGGCGGCATCGGCATCCTGATCGAGCGCGGCATCATCCGCTTCCTCTATGGCCGACCGCTCGACACGCTGCTCGCCACCTGGGGCCTGTCGCTGGTGCTGCAGCAGGCGGTGCGTTCGATCTTCGCCTCGTCCAACCGCGAGGTCGGCGCGCCATCGTGGATGTCGGGCGCCTTCCAGGTCGGCCAGATCAACGTGACCTACGGCCGGCTCTGGATCGTCGTGTTCTCGCTCATGGTGTTCGTTGCCCTGATCGCACTTCTGCGCAAGACGCCGCTCGGCCTCTACATGCGCGCCGTCACCCAGAACCGGCCGATGGCGTCGGCCATGGGCATCCGCACGCCGCGCGTCGATGCGCTGACGTTCGGCCTGGGTTCCGGCATCGCCGGGCTGGCCGGCGTGGCGCTCAGCCAGATCGACAACGTCAGTCCCAATCTCGGCCAGGGCTACATCATCGATTCGTTCATGGTCGTGGTGTTCGGCGGCGTCGGCAATCTGTTCGGCACGCTGATCGGCGCGCTGACGCTGGGCGTGGTCAACAAGTTCCTCGAGCCCTACGCCGGCGCGGTCCTCGGCAAGATCCTGGTGCTGGTATTCATCATCCTGTTCATCCAGCGCCGCCCGCGCGGCCTGTTCGCGCTCAAGGGCCGCTCTGTCGAATGAAGGCCGTCGAATGATCACGCGCTTCCTGTGGCAGGGCATGGACCGGAACCTGCGCCTTTTCGTCCTGCTGGTGCTGGCGATCGGCATCGCGCTGCCGCTGCTCAACCAGCTCATGCCACCGGGCAGCGCGTTTCACGTGCCCGCCTGGGTGCTTCAACTGATCGGCAAGTACCTCTGCTATGCGCTCCTCGCCGTTGCGGTCGACCTGGTGTGGGGTTTCTGCGGTATCCTCTCGCTGGGGCACGGTGCCTTCTTTGCGCTCGGCGGCTACTGCATGGGCATGTACCTAATGCGCCAGATCGGCAGTCGCGGCGTCTACGGCAACCCGCTCCTGCCCGATTTCATGGTGTTCCTGAACTACAAGCAGCTTCCGTGGTTCTGGTACGGCTTCGACCAGTTCTGGTTCGCCGCCATCATGATCGTGGTGGTGCCGAGCGTGCTGGCCTTCGCGCTGGGCTGGTTCGCCTTCCGCAGCCGCGTCACCGGCGTCTATCTGTCGATCATCACCCAGGCGATGACCTTCGCTCTCATGCTCGCCTTCTTCCGCAACGACATGGGTCTTGGCGGCAACAACGGCATGACCGACTTCAAGGAGATCCTGGGCTTCTCCGTGCAGGCCGACGGCACGCGCGCCGTCCTCTATTTTGTCTCGGCGCTGGCGCTGGCGCTCGGTCTCGTCATTTCGGCGGCGGTCGTGGGCTCGCGCTTCGGCAAGGCGCTGACCGCGGTGCGCGACGCCGAGAGCCGCATGCGATTCCTGGGCTACCGGGTCGAAGGTTATAAGCTCTTCGTCTTCGTGCTCTCGGCCGCCATGGCCGGCGTCGCCGGCGCGATCTATGTGCCGCTGGTCGGCATCATCAATCCCAGCGAATTCTCGCCCGCCAATTCTATCGAGGCCGTCCTCTGGGTCGCCGTCGGCGGCCGCGGCACGCTGATCGGGCCGGTGATCGGCGCCTTCATCGTCAATTTCGGCAAGACCTGGCTGACCGGTGCCTTGCCCGAGGTCTGGCTGTTCGCCCTAGGGGCGCTGTTCATCGTGGTGACGTTGCTGCTGCCTAAGGGCGTCGTCGGCCTGTGGGGCCAGATCAAGGCCCGCTCGCAGGCGAAAAAGGCGAGATCGCCTGCATGATCAACAGAAGCACCTCGGCGCTCCTCTACCTTAGCGGTGTCACCGTCTCGTTCGACGGCTTCAAGGCGCTGAACAACCTCTCGCTGCTGGTCGAACCGGGCGAGATGCGCGCCATCATCGGTCCCAACGGGGCCGGCAAGACCACCATGATGGACGTCGTCACCGGCAAGACGCGGCCCGACTCGGGCGAGGTGGTGTTCGACGGCAAGGCCGACCTCACCAAGCTCGACGAGGCCAGCATCGCCACCCTGGGCATCGGCCGGAAGTTCCAGAAGCCCACGGTGTTCGAGAACCACACCGTGCGCGACAACCTTCTGCTGGCGCTCGCGGGCTTGCGGAAATGGCATCGACTGCTGCTGGCCCAGCCGAGCAAGGCCGAGAACGATCGGCTGGCCGAGATCCTCGCCATCATCCGTATGGAAGAGCAGCAGCACATGCTGGGCGCGCGCCTGTCGCACGGCCAGAAGCAGTGGCTGGAGATCGGCATGCTGCTCGCCCAGGACCCCAAGCTGCTACTGGTCGACGAGCCTGTCGCCGGCATGACCGACGTCGAGACCGAAACGACGGCGCAGGTGTTGCGCGAGATCAACCGCACCCATTCGGTTGTGGTGGTCGAGCACGACATGAGCTTCGTGCGCGCGCTCGGGGTCAAGGTGACGGTGCTGCACGAGGGCTCGATGCTGGCCGAGGGCACGCTCGACCAGGTGAGCGCCGATCAGCGCGTCGTCGAAGTGTATCTGGGACGGTAGGCGATGCTTGCAGTCCAGGACGTCAATCTCTACTACGGCGCGGCGCAGGCCCTGCGCGGCGTGTCGCTGTCGGCGGCGATCGGCAAGGTGACCTGCCTGCTCGGTCGCAACGGCGTCGGCAAGACGAGCCTGTTGCGCGCCATCGTGGGCCTACAGCCGATCGCCTCGGGCTCGATCGCCTTCGACGGCCAGGATGTCTCGAAGCTGCCGCCGTACGAGCGGGCGCGGCGCGGCGTGGCACGGGTACCGCAGGGCCGCGAGATCTTCCCGCTGCTGACGGTGAAGGAGAACCTCGAGACCGGCTTCGCACCGGTTGGCCGCGACCAGCGCAAGATTCCCGACGAGGTGTTCGAACTCTTTCCGGTGCTCGATTCGATGCTGAAGCGCCGCGGCGGCGATCTCTCCGGCGGTCAGCAGCAGCAGCTTGCCATCGGTCGCGCCCTCACCATGCGGCCCAAGCTGCTGGTGCTCGACGAGCCGACTGAAGGCATCCAGCCCTCGGTGATCAAGGACATCGGCCGCGCCATCACCTTCCTGCGCCAGCGCGGCGACATGGCTATCCTGCTGGTCGAGCAGTATCTCGACTTCGCCCACGAACTGGCCGACGACTTCGCGGTCATGGACCGCGGCGAGGTCGTGATGTCGGGCACCCGCGAGACGTTCGATGCCGACGCCGTGCGCCGTCACATGACGGTCTAGACGGGAACCTGGGCGCCGCGCACCAGCCGGCCCGGCCGTTCGCCGGTAAGTTCGTCGTTTTGTATCGTCTCGACCCCGGCCACAAAGGTGTGGCGATAGCCCGACGCGCGCTGGATGAGGCGGCGACCGCCGGCCGGCAGGTCATAGACCACTTCGGGACGCCTGAGCTGCAGCGCCTCGAAATCGATCACGTTGATGTCGGCCTTGTGGCCCGGCGCCAGCAGGCCGCGATCGGCGAGGCCATAGGACAGCGCCGTGCCGCGCGTCTGCTTGGCGATCAGGAATTCGAGCCCGAGTTTCGGCCCTCTGGTGCGGTCACGACCCCACAGGGTCAGCAGCGAGGTTGGCGAGGAGGCATCGCAGATCACGCCGACATGGGCGCCGCCATCGGCTACGCCCAGTACGGCGGCGGGATCGGTGATCATCTCGCGCACCACGTCGAGGCTGCCGGCGGCATAGTTCTCGAACGGCAGCATCAGCAGGCCCTTGCCACCCTGCGCGAGGATCGCCTCGAGGGCGACTTCCTGCGGTGTGCGGCCGGTACGTTCAGCAATAGCGGCGACCGAGTCGGCAAGATCGGGCTCGTAGTCCGGCCGGTCGGCCACGGGAAACATCTTGTGGAATGATTCACCCATGAATGCCGGTGCACCGCCGCCGGCGCGCGGTGCGAGCAGGCGCTGGCGCAAATCGGCATCGGCGACCAGACGCTGATAGCGCGCGGCCGGCGTGAGATCGCGCAGCTCGCGCCACACCGGATGGGCGGCGAACGGATGGACGGTGGTTTCCAGTCCCATGATCACGCCGATCGGCCGGCTGCCGACCTGTGCATTGGCCTCGTGGCCTGCGGCACGCATGCGATGGATATTGGCCAACGTCTCCCGCCACAGCTCGGGCTGGGCATCGACCTGGACCAGCAGGCAGGAGAGCGGGCGACCCGCCAGCGTCGCCGCCGCTTCCATCGCCTCGAACTCGCCGGGGCCGAAGTCGGAGTTCACCTCGATCACGCCGCGGCCGGCACGCCTGATGCCTTGCGCGATCCCCAAAAGCTCGGCCTCGCGGGCCGACAGTGATGGCGTGAAGCGGCCGTCGCGGGCCTTGTGCTTGGTGGTACGCGAGGTCGTGAAGCCCATGGCGCCGGCGCGCAGCGCCTCCTCGGTGAGCCGCGCCATCTCCTCGATCTCGCGCCCGGTCGGCACTTCGGCGTGCTCGGCGCCTCGATCGCCCATGACGTAGAAGCGCAGCGCGCCGTGCGGCAGCTGGGCCGCCACGTCGACGGCGCGGTTCATCGAAGCGAGTGCATCGAGGTAGTCGGGGAAGGACTCCCAATTGAACTTCACGCCTTCGCTCAGCACGGTGCCGGGAATATCCTCGACGCCTTCCATCAGGTTGATCAGGTATCCCGAGGCGCCGGGCCGTACCGGAGCGAAGCCGACGCCACAATTGCCGAACACCGTTGTTGTCACGCCGTGCCACGAGGAAGGCGTGACGAACGGGTCCCAGGTCGCCTGCCCGTCATAATGCGTATGGATGTCGACGAAGCCCGGCGCCACAACCAGGCCGAACGCATCGATCTCGCGCTTGGCCGCGCCCAGCTTGGCACCGACCGCGGCGACCTTTCCATCTTGCACTGCGACATCGGCGACCCGGCGCGGGGCGCCCGAGCCGTCGATCACGGTTCCATTTCGGATGACGAGGTCAAACATGGCGGAAGGATAGGCCCGGGCAGGCGGTCCGGTCTATGTTCGGCAGTTCCGCCAGGGGAGTTGAGTTTGTCCAAGCCGCTGCTGTTCACGCCCTTCAGGATGCGCGGCGTCGTTGCGTCCAACCGTGCCGTCGTCTCTCCCATGGTCCAATACCGGGCCACGGACGGCATGGTGAACGATTTTCATCTCGTCCACCTTGGCAAGTTCGCGCTGGGTAAGTTCGGCATCGTCTTCACGGAGAACTGCGCCATCGAACCTCGTGGCCGGGTGACAGAGGGCGATCTCGGCCTGTGGGACGACAGTCAGATCGACAGCCACAAGCGTTTGACGCGATTCCTGAAGCAGGAAGGGTCGCTGGCGGCGACGCAGATCACCCATTCCGGTCGCAAGGGCAGCACGCCACGCTCGTTCGACAAGCCGGGTGAGCTTGGCCCCAAGGAAGCGGGCTGGCAGCGCTGGCAGGTCGTCGGTCCGACAGAATTGTCCGCCGGCGAGCCCTATTCGCCAGCACCCAAGCAGCTCGCGGCGGCAGAGATCGAGGAGATCGTGAAGAAGTTCGGTGTGGCCGCGCGCCGTGCCGACGCCGCGGGCTACGACGTGATCGAGATCCACGGTGCGCATGGCTACCTGTTGGCGCAGTTCCTCTCGCCGATCAGCAACACCCGCAACGATCAGTATGGCGGTGACCGCGCCGGTCGCATGCGCTTCCCCTTGGCCGCGGCCAAGGCTGTGCGCACCAACTGGCCCGAGCACAAGCCGATGTTCATCCGCGTCTCGGCCGTCGATGGTGCGGGCGGCTGGGACGTCGAGGACACGATCGCCTATGCCAAGGAGCTGAAGGCGATCGGTATCGACGTGGTCGACACATCCTCGGGCGGTCTCACCGGCCTCTCGACGGCGCTGCCGGTGAAACGGTCGCTGGGCTTCCAGGTACCATTCGCGGCGGCGGTGAAGCGAGGGGCGGAGATCCCGACCATGGCAGTCGGCTTGATCCTCGACGGGCCGCAGGCCGAGGCGATCCTGCAGGCGGGCGACGCCGATCTGATCGCCATCGGCCGCCAGGCACTCTACGACCCGTTCTGGGCGCTGCACGCCGCGCAGGAATTGGGTTGCGACAGCGACTTCGAGATGTGGACGCCGGAATACGGCTGGTGGCTCGAGAAGCGAAAGAACAACCTCCGCAAGTAAGAAGACAAACAGGAAACGCGCACATGACTGGTATTCTCGCCGCGCTTCGCATCGTCGAAGGCTCGGCTTTCATCGCGGCCCCTTTGGGTGGCATGACGCTCGCCCAATTGGGCGCCGACGTGATCCGCTTCGACGACATCAAGGGCGGCCTCGACAACGACCGCTGGCCGATCACGAAAGACGGCCGGTCGATCTATTGGGCCGGCCTCAACAAGGGCAAGCGCTCGATCGCCGTTGATCTGCGCAACCCCAAGGGCCGCGAACTGCTCACCGCGCTCATCACCGCGCCGGGCGAGGGCGCCGGCATCTTCACCACCAACATGCCGGCGCGCGGCTGGCTCGCCTATGAGGAACTCGCGAAGAAGCGCACTGACCTGATCGCCCTCAACATCGTGGGAGCCCGCGACGGCAGCGCCCACGTCGACTACACGGTGAACGCCATCACCGGCTTTCCCATGGTGACCGGTCCGGCCGGTCATGACGGCCCGGTCAATGCCGTGGCGCCGCCGTGGGACCTCGCCACCGCCTACGCCGGCGCCATGGCGATCCTGGCCGCCGAGCGGCACAGGCGGATGACGGGCCAGGGGCAGCGGATCGTGCTGCCGCTGCAGGACATGGCGCTCGCCGCCACCTCGGCGCTGGGTTACCTCGGCGAGGCCGTCGTGAACGAGGTCGATCGGCCGCGCTATGGCAACGAGATCTTCGGCACTTTCGGCCGAGACTTCCGCACGAAGGACGGCCGCTTCGTCATGATCTGCATCTTCTCCGACCGCCACGTCGATGCGTTGGCGGCAGCCGGCGGATTCGCGGCGGTCTTCAGGAAGATCGAGACCGAAAGAGTCGTCGACCTCAAGACCGACGCCGGCCGCTGGATGGCGCGGGCCGAGCTCTGCGCCGTGATCGAACCCTGGGTGGCCGCGCACACCGCGGCCGACGTCGGCGCGGCGCTCAAGAAGGCGGGGGCCTTGTGGGCGCCTTACCAGACCTTCCACGAGCTGGCGGCGGACAAGGACGCGGTGCGCGACAACCCGCTGTTCACCGTGCTCGACCAGCCCGGCATCGGCCGCTATCCGGTGGCTGCCTCGCCGCTGCAGTTCGGCGCCATCCCGCGCGAGGCGCCCAAGGTCGCGCCGACCTTGGGCCAGCATACGAACGAGATCCTTTCCGCTATCCTCGGCCTGCCGGACCACGAGATCGCCCGGCTGCATGACGAGAAGGTCGTGGGTGGACCCAGATAACGTTCTCATCGCCGGCGGCGGCATCGGTGGCCTGGCGGCCGCCCTGGCGCTGGCCCAGAAGGGCATTCCCTCGCTGGTGCTGGAGAAGGCGTCTAAGCTCGGCGAGATCGGCGCCGGCATCCAGCTCGGGCCCAACGCCTTCCACTGCTTCGATCGCCTGGGTGTCGGTGAAGCGGCGCGCGGCATGGCCGTCTACATCGACAGCCTCCGCCTGATGAATGCCATCGCCGACGGCGAGATCACCCATATCGACCTCGGCGACAAATTCCGAGCCCGCTTCGGCAATCCCTACGCCGTCGTCCATCGCGGCGACCTGCACGGTGTGCTGCTGAGAGGCTGTCATGATCATGAGCTGATCGAGTTGCGCACCCACAGCGAGGTCGCGGGCTACGACCAGGACGGCAGCAGCGTCACGGCACGGCTGGGTGACGGCACCGTCGTGAAGGGCAGCGCTCTGATCGGCGCCGACGGCCTGTGGTCCAATGTCCGCCGCCAGGTCGTCGGTGATGTCCCGCCGAGGGTCTCGGGCCACACCACCTATCGTTCGGTGATCCCGCTGGAGCAGATGCCCGAGGATCTGCGCTGGAACGCCGCCACTTTGTGGGCCGGCCCCAAGTGCCACATCGTCCACTACCCGCTGTCGGGCTGGAAGGTCTTCAATCTCGTCGTCACCTACCACAATCACGCGCCCGAGCCGGTCGCCGGCAAGCCGGTGCCGGTCGAGGAAGTGCGCAAGGGTTTTATCCACATCTGCGAGCGGGCGCAGAGCATCATCCGCCACGGCAAGGACTGGCACATGTGGGTGCTGTGCGACCGCGATCCCGTCGACAAGTGGGTCGACGGCCGGGTGGCGCTGCTGGGCGACGCCGCGCACCCGATGATGCAGTACATGGCGCAGGGCGCCTGCATGGCGATGGAGGACGCAGTCTGCCTGGCAGACTCGCTTGGCCGCTACGAGTCGCTCGAAGCCGGGCTTGCCACCTACAAGACCCGCCGAGTCCTGCGCACTGCGCGCGTCCAGCTGATGTCCCGCGCCATGGGCGATCACGTCTATCATCCGGAAGGCCCCCATGCGGCCCTGCGCAACGTCCTCATGAACGCCAAGAGCCAGGAACAGTGGCTCGATACGCTGGAATGGCTCTACGGCGGCAACGGACTGGACTGAGCGCATGCCGCCTGCCGCCAACCGGCCCCGTGCCGTCGCCATCGAACTGAACGCGGTGCTGGTCGCATTGATCGGCGACGAACCGCAGGTGCTGACCCTGGAGGACGGCGCGCTCCTGCCCTCGGGGCCGTTCGAGGGCGACCACCCGACGCTTCAGACGGGGCTCCGAGCCTGGGTCGAGCGCCAGACCCATCATCCGCTGGGCTATGTCGAGCAGCTCTACACTTTCGCCGACCGCTCGCGGGCCGCGGCCACCCTGGGCCGGCGCATCGTCTCGATCTCCTCGCTCGGTCTCACCCGAGAACGCGCTGCGGCGGGACAGCACGAGCCCGGCTGGCAGAGCTGGTACCGCTATTTCCCGTGGGAGGACTGGCGCGGCGGCACGCCAGTGTCGCTCGCGCGTCAGCTGCTGCCGCGGCTGCGGCACTGGATCGACGCGGCCACGAACGCGGCAGCCAAGCGAGAGCGCCGGCAACGGGTCGACGTCAATTTTGCCGAAGCAACCTGGAACGAGGATCTGGTGCTGCAGCGCTACGAGCTGCTGTACGAGGCGGGCCTCGTGCCGGAAGCCGGCGGGCGCCGGCCGATCGCCGATCCCTTGCCCCCTGCCGCCATTGGCGCGCCGATGCACTACGACCACCGCCGCATCCTGGCCACCGGCATCGCGCGGCTTCGGGCCAAGATCAAGTATCGACCGGTCGTGTTCGAGCTGATGCCGCCCGATTTCACCCTGGGCCGGCTTCAGCTTGCCGTCGAGGCGCTGGCCGGCCGGCCGCTGCACAAGCAGAACTTCCGTCGCCTGATCGACCAGCAGGGCCTGGTCGAGGAGACCGGCGCCGTCTCGGCCGAGACCGGCGGCCGGCCGGCCAAGCTCTACCGTTTTCGCCGCGAGATCCTGATCGAGCGCGCCGTCGCCGGCAGCAAATTGCCGCTCTCTCGATCTTCTTGAGCGCTATTTCGGGCTGACGCGCTTCCAGTCGGCGGCGACGAAGCCCTGAGCGTCGAGCCGGGCCTCCTTGGCGATCGCGGGCTCAGTGCCGCGGCAGATCCAGTTGTACGCCAGCATGCGTTCCGTCCCGGTGACGACCCGTGGGATGACCTGCGAATTGGAGTTGCTGCGGCAGAAGTCGCTCATGGCAGCGCTGGGCGTCCGGTCAGTGTTGGCTTTCAGGCACGACGGGCTCTGGGCGTTCTGGCAGACCAGCACACTGCCGCCCACGCAGCGCCAGGAGATGCCGTAGATGACGCGCGGGTACTGCGGGTTGACGAACGGGGCCACCATCCAGTCGGGAATCTTGTCGCCGGTGAACTGCTGGTCCGGCCCGTCGGTCGTGCCGGCTGCGCGACAGTAGGCCTGGGGATCGGTGAGGGAGGGTGTCTGGGCCAAGGCGCCCGTTCCGGCGGTGAGAGCCACGAAACTGGCGACGATCATGAAGAAGCTACGCATGCCGTCCTTCTAGGCGACGGCCGGCCGCTTGTCGAAATCGGGAAAGCTGGGGCTTGACGCGCTTTATGCTCGTTCATAGCATAAGACTATAAATGCTCATAGTGAGCATAATAGGTGCCCATGAACGCTTTCCCGCAAGCCGCCCAGCTCTACGACAAGGTGAAGTCGGTGATCCTGCCGGCCGAATGGTCGGAGTTCGCGCCCGACGTCGACGCCATCCTGGCGCTGAAGCGCGAGAAGAACGCCGTCATCCTGGCGCACAACTACCAGACGCCGGAGATCTTCCACGGCGTCGCCGACATCGTGGGCGACAGTCTGGCGCTCGCGCGCGAGGCGATGAAGACCGATGCCGAGGTGATCGTGCTGGCGGGCGTCCATTTCATGGCCGAGACCGCCAAGCTCCTCAATCCCTCGCGGACCGTACTGATCCCCGACCTCCGGGCCGGCTGCTCGCTGGCCGAGTCGATCACGGCCGCGGATGTACGCCTGCTGCGCCAGCGCTGGCCCGGCGTGCCGATCGTCACCTACGTCAACACCTCGGCGGCGGTGAAGGCCGAGAGCGACATCTGCTGCACCTCGGGCAATGCCAAAAAGATCGTCGAGAGCCTGGGCGTCCCCAAGGTCATCATGCTGCCCGACGAATATCTGGCGCAGAACATCGCCCGTGAAACCGACGTCGAGGTCATCACCTGGGCCGGCCATTGCGAGGTCCACGAGCGCTTCTCCGCCGCTGACGTGCGCCAGGTGCGCGCCGGCCACCCCGGCGTCGTGGTGCTGGCCCATCCCGAATGCCCGCCCGAGGTCGTGGCCGAGGCCGACTTCGCCGGTTCCACGGCGGCGATGGCCGACTATGTCGAGCGCGAGCGACCGGGCCGCGTCGTGCTGATGACCGAATGCTCGATGAGCGACAACATCGCCGCGATGCATCCCGAGATCGAGTTCGTGCGGCCCTGCAACCTCTGCCCGCACATGAAGCGCATCACCCTGCCCAGGATCCGCCGCGCGCTCGAAACCATGAGCCACGAGGTGACGATCGATCCCGCCATTGCCGCCCCCGCCCGCCGTGCGGTCGAACGCATGCTGGCCGTCCACTGAGGAGAGCATCATGAACTTGTCCCCGCTGCCCCTCCTGATGCTCGAGGCGCCGGTGCGCGCCGCGCTCCTGGAAGACCTCGGCCGCGCCGGCGATCTCACCACCGACGCGATCGTGCCGGCCGCGGCCTGGGCCGAGACGGCGCTGGTCGCGCGCCAGCCCGGCGTCGTGGCCGGTCTCGGTGCCGCGGCACTTGCTTTCCGCCTGGTCGAACCCCTGATCGAGATCGCGATCGAGCGGCCTGACGGTTCGAGGCTGGCCCCGGGCGATCGCATCGCCACCATCGCCGGCCCCGCCCGCGGCATGCTGACGGCCGAACGCGTGGCGCTCAATTTCCTGGGCCATCTCAGCGGCGTCGCCACCGCGACGGCGACGCTGGTCGAGGCCGTGCAGGGCCACAAGGCGCGCATCTGCTGCACGCGCAAGACCCTGCCCGGCCTGCGCGCCCTGCAGAAATACGCCGTGCGCGCCGGCGGCGGCGTCAATCACCGCTTCGGCCTCGATGACGCGGTGCTGATCAAGGACAACCATGTCGCCGCGGCCGGCGGTGTGGCGGCCGCCATCCACGCCGCCCGTGCCGGCGTCGGTCATCTGGTCAAGATCGAGGTAGAAGTCGATTCGCTCGACCAGCTCGACGAGGCGTTGCGCGAGGGGCCGGACGCCGTGCTGCTCGACAACATGGGACCGGAGGTGCTGGCCGAGGCGGTGCGCCGCATCGCCGGCCGCGCCATCGCCGAGGCCTCGGGCCGCATCACGCCGGCCACCGCACCTGCGATTGCGGCCGCCGGCGTCGATCTCATTTCGGCGGGCTGGCTGACGCATAGCGCCCAGGTGCTCGACATCGGACTCGACTGGGGGCGCTCCGGCTGAAACCTCAGTGGATGACGTCTGCGTGCAGCGCGCCCATCAGGCCGGGGTTGTCGCGGTAGTCGACAGGCACGCCCACCAGCACCGGCCCGTCCATCGCCATCGCCCGGCGCAGCACCGGCGCGATCTGGTCGGGCTCCTCGATCATCAGCCCCTGCGCGCCCATCGACTGGGCGAACTTCACCACGTCGACCGGGCCGAAGTGCACGGCCGAGTCCCGCCCGTAAGCGGCCTGCTGCTGGAACTGCACCATGTTGTAGGCGCCGTCGATCCAGACGACGTGCACGAAGTTGCATTTCAGCCGCACCGCCGTCTCGAGCTCGACGGCGGAGAACAGGAAGCCGCCGTCGCCCGACACCGAGATCACCTTGCCGCCGGGATTGGCGAGGCAGGCCGCGATCGCCCACGGTAACGCGACGCCGAGTGTCTGCTGGCCGTTGCTGATCAGGATTTGCCGCGGCTGATGGGCGATCAGGTGGCGCGCCATCCAGATGTGGAACGAGCCCATGTCGGAGCAGATCGTCGCGCCCTCGTCGAGCAGCACCTGCAACTCGTGCACGAGGCGGAGCGGATGGACCGGCGTGCCGGTGCGCTTGGCCGACAAGGCGGCGCGGCCCTCGCGCTCGCGCCGGATCTCGGCCAGCAGCTCGGCCTGGCCTGCGCGTGGCCGGTCCTTGAGGAGTGCGGCCAGCGCCCCCAGCGTCGCCGAGGCATCGCCCAGCAGCTCGATGTCGGGCCGGTAGTCGCGGTCGATGTTGGCCGCCACGCAGTCGATATGGATGAGCTTGCGGACGCGGCCGCGGTTCCACAGCGCCGGATCGTATTCGACGGGATCGAAGCCCACGGTGATCACCAGGTCGGCGGCATCGAGCAGCCGGTCGGCCGGCTGGTTGTGGAACAGACCGACCCGGCCGCCGAAGCAATCCAGCCGCTCGCGCGGCACGACGCCCGCTGCCTGGTAGGTGCCGATGACGGCGAGCCGCGCCTTGGCGAGCAGCGCCCGTACCGCCTGGGTGGCGGCGGGTTGGCTGGCCAGCATGCCGAGCAGCAACACCGGCCGCTCGGCTGAATCGATCAGGCGCACGGCGGCGGCGATGGCGGCCGCATCGGCCGGTCCCATCAGCGGCGCTCTCGAGGGCGCCAGGATCGCCCCAGGGGCCGGCGCCCTCATGACGTCCTTGGGCAGGCTAACGTAGGCCGCGCCCGGACGGCCCGATTGCGCCGCGCGGAAGGCGGCGGACATCACCTCCGAGATGACCTCGGGCGAGTCGATCTCGGCGCTGTACTTGGTAACCGGCCGCATCAGATTGACCGTGTCCATGCTCTGGTGTGTCTGTTTCAGCCGCTCCGCCACCGGCACCGCGCCGCCCAGCGCCACGATCGGATCGCCCTCGGTGTTGGCGGTGGCGAGGCCGGTCACGAGATTTGAGACGCCGGGACCGGAGGTCACCAGCACGACGCCGGCCTTGCCGGTGAGGCGGCCGAGACCACCCGCGATGAAGGCGGCGTTCTGTTCGTGGCGGCAGACCACCGTCTTGATATTGGAATCGAGCAGGGCGTCGAACACCGGGTCGACCTTGGCGCCGGGAATGCCGAAGACATATTCCACGCCCTCGGCTTCGAGATGCTGCACCAGGAAGCGTGCGCCGTTCCGCTCCTTGCTCATTTCCGCGTTCCGGCCCGGCCGCTTTTCGTTGTTTTCGGCTTCTTTTTCGCGCTGGCGTCGATCTCGTCGAACGCCTCCTTCATGGTCATCAGCGCGTTGGTGGCGGCCGGAAAGCCGCAATAGGCGATCATCTGGGTGATGATCTCGGTCACCTCGCCGCGCGAGGCGCCGCAGCGCAGCGCCGCGGCGACATGGAGTTTGAGTTCGGGAAGCGCGAAACCCTGGACCGTCAGCGCCGCAACCGTGCATAGCTCGCGCGTCTTGAGGTCGATGACGTCACGCGGATAGAGCTCGCCGAAGGGGAAGGTGACGTTCACCCAGGCGAATTCCGGCGACAAGGCCTTGATCTTGCGGATGTAGGCGTCGGCCATCGGCCCGAGTTGGCGTCGGATCTCGTCCATGCCGCGCTGGTATTCGGCGGAACTCTCGTCGTGCGGGTTCGCGGCAATCTTCTTGGCCTTCGCCATGGTCTGCAAGCTCCTCGTCTCGTTGGCGGCGAGTGTAGCTGTCTTCGGCAGGTGCGCCGAGTGCCGTGTCGCGCCTTGCGCTGCGGATGAGGCGGGCGCTACGTCGCGCGCTTCCTGAGCTCCCAGGTACGACGCTCGTCGATGCTGCGGCCATCGGCGGCGATCGCCACGCGGTAGTCGCGTTCGGCGCTGCCGGCGCTCACCACGCCGTCGCGCACGTCGCGCAGCACCTGGGCCGGATCGCGCGTGGCGGGATCGCCATAGCCGCCGCCGCCCGGCGACAGCGCGCGATAGCTGCCGGCACCGTGCCGCTCGACGCCGTACTTCGGCGCCTGGATGTGCTGGCCGTCGGCGAGCGTCAGGATCACCTCGCCACCCGAGCCGGCGCGGCCGCCAGCGACGCCGAAGCTCGACGGCGCGCCCACGCCTTCGCCGCGGAAGGCGTAGTCGGCCGGTGTAAAAATCTCGACCTCGTAGTCGCAGCCCGCGCCGCCGCGGAAGCGGCCGGGCCCGGCGGTGTCGCAGCGCAGCTCCTGCCGTTTGAAGCGCACCGGATAGAGCTGCTCGTAGGTTTCGAGATTGGGCAGGGTGAGGCCGCCCAGGGTGATGAGATGGCCGATCAGGTGGAAGCCGTCGCGGCCCTCGACGCCGCCGCCCGCGGGCGCCCCGGCCCACTGGTACATCACGTAGCGCCCGCCATCCGGCCGCAATCCGGCCGTCACCGCATGCACCGCCTTCGACCAGCCGGCCGAGGCACGCTCGGGCAGCGCCTGGGCCAGTGCCTTCCACAGCGCGTGGATGATCTCGTGCGCCACGAAGACGGTGTTCATGGTCATCGGCGCCGGCATGCGGGCGTTCACCAGCGTGCCCTCGGGCAACCTGATCTCGACGCTGCGGAAGGCGCCTTCGTTCTTGGGCAGGTCGGGCTCGAAGAACGAGGCCAGCGCCATGAACACCGCCGAGGTCGAGTTGGCGATCGAACTGTTCTTGAAGCCGCGGATCTGCGGGCTCGTGCCGTCGAAGTCGACGATCATGCGCTGGTCCTTGACCGTCAGCGTGACCACGATCCGACCGTCGATCGGCTCGAAGCAGTCGTTGTCGACCGGCTCCTCGGCGCGCCACACGCCCTGGGCCAGGCGGTCGATGCAGGTGCGGAAACGGCGGTCGGCATGGTCGAGCACGCCCTCGAAGAATTCGTCGGCGCGCTCGCCGCCCAGCTCCTCGACCAGCAGCGCCAGCCGCTCCGCGCCGATGCGGGTCGAGCCAATCATGGCGCGGAGGTCGCCGTCCAGCGCCTCGGGCAGCCGCGTGTTGAGCAGCAGCAGGCGCCACAGATCCTCGCGCACCTTGCCACCCTTGATGCCGCCCTCGATCAGTTTCAGCACCGGCAGCCGAATGCCCTCGTGGAAGATCTCGGTCGCCGCCGAGTTGTAGGTGCCGGCAGCACCTCCGCCGATGTCGGCCTGGTGGGCGCGGTTGCAGGTGAAGGCCACCAGCTTGGCCTTCACGAACACCGGCCGCGCGATCACCCAGTCCGGCAGGTGGTTGCCGCCGGCGGTGTAGGGATCGTTCAGCAGGAACACGTCCTCGGGTTCGATGGAATCCTTGAAGTCGCGCAGGATGGCGCGCACGGCGAAGCCGCCGCCGCCGGTATGGATCGGGATGCCGTCGGCCTGGCTGATCAGCGTGCCACGCGCATCGGCGATGAAGCAGGAGAAGTCGTGGCTCTGGCTGAAGATCGGCGAGCGCGCCGTGCGCGTCATCACCCAGCCCATCTGATGCGAGATATGGTCGAGCCGGTTCTGCACCAGCGCCAAGGTGACGGGATCGAGGGCAGGGCTCATGAAGCACCCCTTGCTGTACCGACGTGAACCAGGAAATCGTCGCGCGCATCGACCTCGAGCACGTCCTCGGGGCCGACGAAGGCCGTCATGGTGCGCTCCTCGACCAGCAGCGGGCCGCTCAGCCGGCAGCCGGGCGCGAGATCGGCGCCGTCGTAGATCGGCACGTCGCGCCAGCCGGTGGCGGGATCGATCCAGACCTTGCGGGTATCGCGCGGCTTGGGCGTGCCAGCTTGCGGTGCGCGCGCGGCCGGCGGAGTCCAGTCGAGCCGGCCGCGGCCTACGACGCGGAGCGCCGTGATGTCGATGCGGCCGCCGGGCTGGATATGGCCGAACAGCCGCTGGTGCTCGGCCTCGAAAGCTTTTCGCGCGGCGGCGGCGTTGAACACCGCGCCGGTCGCCACCCGTACCGGCCACTGCTGGCCGTCGTAGCGCAGGTCCGCCTCGCGTTCGATCTCCACCGCATCGGCGCCAAAGCCGTCCCTGGCCAGAGCCTCGCGCGCCCGCGTCTCGATCAGGCCGAAGCCCGCTTCCAGCGAGGCGGCCTCGGCCTTGTCGAGGTCGGCCAGGAACACTTGGAGATAGTCCTGCCGCACGTCCGACTGCAGCATGCCGAGCGCGCAGAAGGCGCCGGCGGCACGCGGCAGCAGGGCGCGGCGGCAACCCAGCGCGCGGGCGACGGCAGTGCCGTGCATCGGTCCGGCGCCGCCGGCGGCGACCAGGGTGAAGGTCGCGGGATTGTGGCCGCGCTCGATGCTGAGCCGCTCCACCGCATGCAGCAGGTTCTGCTCCAGCAGGCGGATCACGCCGGCCGCCGCATCCTCGACCGAGAGGCCGAGCGGCCCGGCGAGTTTCGTCTCCACTGCCTTGCGTGCCAGCGCACCATCGAGCGTGACGGCGCCGCCGGCCAGCGGGCCGGGCCGCAGCCGCCCCAGCACGAGCTGCGCATCGGTGACGGTCGGGTTCTCGCCGCCCGTGCCATAGGCCGCGGGGCCGGGCCGGGCGCCCGCGCCCTGCGGGCCGACGTGGAGGAGCCCCGCATCGTCGACCCAGGCGACCGTGCCGCCGCCCGCGCCCACGGTATGAATTTCCACCGACGGCGTGGTGAGGTGATAGCCGTCGATCGTGAGCTCGTCCGTCACCGGCACCTGGCCTTCGGCCATCACCATGACGTCGCAACTGGTGCCGCCGATCTCCATCGAAATCAGGTTCGCCATCTCGCCCGGCGCCGCGCAGCCCTTCAGCGCGCCGACGCCGGCCGCCGGGCCCGACAGCACCAGCATCACCGGCCGCGCCGCCACCTGGTCGACCGACACGGCGCCGCCGTTGCTCTGCAGCAGCAGCAATGAGCGCGGCAGGCCGAACTGGCGGAGCTGCTCGTCGAGCGCATGCAGGTAGCTCGTCACCTTGGGCGCGATGTAGGCGTTGACCACCGCGGTCGAGCCGCGTTCGTACTCGCCCATGGTGGGCATCACTTCGCTCGACAGCGAGACCCACTTTCCGTTCCAGCTTTTCGCAAGCTGGCCGCCAACCGTGCGCTCATGCGCGCCGTCGAGGAAGGAATTGAACAGGCAGACCGCGACCGATTCGACGCCCTCGGCCGTGAAGACCTTGGCGGCAGCGTCGACATCCTCGGCGACGAGCGGCGCCAGCTCCGTGCCGTCGGCGCCGATCCGGCCGCGCACCGGCAGCCGCAGATAGCGCGGCACCAGCACCTCGGGGAACGGCGCGCGATGGTCCCACTGGTTGTCGCGGATGCCGCGGCGAATTTCGAGCGAGTCGCGAAAACCCTCGGTCGTCAGCATCCCGACCTTGGCGCCTTTTTTCTCCAGGATGGTGTTGGTGGCCACCGTCGAGCCGTGCACGAACAGCGCGCAGTCGCGCAGCAGTGCGGAGAGCGGCAGGTCGAGCTGCTGGGCGGCCAGCCGCAGCACCCCCAGCACGCCTTCGCTGGGATCGGCCGGTACCGACGGCGCCTTGAAGATGCGGACGGCGCCGGCCGAGTCGCGCAGCACCATGTCGGTGAAGGTGCCGCCGACATCGACGCCGATGCGCCAGGGAGCGACGAGGGGCGCAACGAGAGAAGGAACGGCGTTCACTTGGTGAGAGCCCCGAGAACTTCGTCCGTATGTTCGCCCAGTGTCGGGGCGGAGCGCGGCGAGTTCGGCCGCACATGGTCGAAGGCGATCGGCAGGCCGACCACCCGGGGGCCGCTCTCCTCGCCCGGACGCGGCGGCAGTTGCTGCACCAGTTTCGACGCCGCCATCTGCTCGGTCTCGGCCAACTCGCCGATGTCGTTCACCGCGGCGCACGGCACGCCGGCCGTTTCCATCGCCTCCAGCCAGTGCGCCCGCGGCTTCCGAAGCAGCGCCGCGGCGATCATCGGCAACAGCTCCACCTTGTGGGCGACGCGCTGCGCGGTTTTGGCGAACTTCGGATCGGTCGCCCACTCGGGCCGCCCCAGCACCACCGCGCAGCGCGCCCACAGCCGGTCGTTGCCGGGCGCCAGGCAGATCGGGTGATCCGCCGTGTCGAAGGTCTGGTAGGGCACGATCACCGGGCTGCCGGTGCCGTGCCGCTGGGAGATCGAGCCGTTGTAGAGATAGGAGTTCACCTGGCCCTCGACCCAGTGCACCGCCGAGTCGAACAGCGAGGTGTCGACCAGGCAGCCCTTGCCGGTCTTGTCGCGCAGCCGCAGCGCCGCCAGCGCGCCGATGGTGCAGAACATGCCGGTCGCCTTGTCGTTGATCGAGGCGCCGCAGAAGGTCGGCGGATCCTCCGGCCGGCCGGTGATGCTCATCATGCCGCCATAGGCCTGCAGCAGCGGATCGAACGCCGGCTTCATGCGGAGCGGCCCCTGGTAGCCGAAGGCCCAGATCGAGCAGTAGATGAGCCTCGGGTGGCGGGCGAGCATCGACTCCGGCCCGATGCCGACCTCGTCGACGACGCCGGGCCGCAGATTCTGGATCAGGATGTCGGCGGTCTCGCAGAGCCTGTGGAGCTTCTCGATGTCGGCCGCCAGCTTGAGGTCGAGCACGACCGAGCGCTTGTTGCGGTTCTGCGAATAGAAATAGAGCGAGGTCTCGCCGTCGGGCCCGAACGGAGGCCCCCAGAGCCGCGCATCGTCGCCGCCGTCGGGCTTCTCGATCTTGATCACGTCGGCGCCCATGTCGGCCAGCAGCACGCCGGCCAGCGGCCCGGCCAGCGCCTGGCCCACCTCGATGACGCGAATTCCTTCCAGCGGCAGTGTCACGACGACCCTCTCTCCCAGGCTTCCCGGCACGGACCTCGTGACTATAGGGGGCCGCCCGGTTGTTTGGCGAACCTCGTCGGCATCGGTGGCCGGGTTCCGTGTCGGTGTGCGGCTCGCCCGGGCGGCCGGCGGTCAGGGCACGCCGCGACGGCCGCTGATCTGGTCAATGCGGACACGGAAATACAGGAGCTCCAGCGCGCGCTCCTTGCCGTCGATGATCGTCTTCACGTAGCCCGGTTCCCACCAGACGGGACGCCTTTGCAGGAGTGCGTGCGCGTGCCGCCGGTCGGCGTCGTACCGGGGCGTGTCCGGCAGCTCTTCGTAGCGCCCCTGAACGATCACGGTCTCCCACTTCTCCACGTTGACCAGCTCGTCCACTTCCACGCAGACCCGGGGATTGGCGCGCATCCAGACGATCTTTTCGCCGAGCGTCGAAAAGCTGTAGAGGCACTCCGCATCGTAGGCGAACGACATCGGGACGATGTGGGGTTGGCCGTCCCGGACATAGGCCAGCCGGGCCAGTCGCGTGCGGTCGAGCAGGGCGATGCTGGCCTGCCGGGTCATTGTCTCGATCAACATGGCGGTGACCTTCCGGGAGGGGGTGCGATCAACCCTTGCGGGCTCCTGGAGTCAGGGACGAGAGAGCGGGACCTGGCCGAGCGCGTCGAGGGCGCCGAGCAGCCACAGGATGACCAGCACCAGGAGGAAGAGGCCGAAGGCGGCTCCCAGCCCGTGCACACCATGGAAATTGTAGCCGTACCAGCTGCCGCCGCCGAGCAGCACGATCAGCAGGATGACGATGAGAACCGTGACCATGGCGCACCTTTGTTCGTTGCCGCTCCGGCCTACTCTCGGACACGGCAACAGAACATGGCGCCGGCGCCGGCCTTTTGACCTGTATCAACGACGGGCGACGGGATCGGCCCAGCGTTCGCTTTCCGCATGCGCGCGGCGAAGAGGCGTCGTTTCGCGGGAGGCTCGGAAACAATGTCGCATCGTATCGCTGGCGTCCTCTGTGGGACGCCAAGGCGGGCTAGGCCGGCAACGCCGCCGTGATCAAAATCTCGACCAGGTCGCCCTCGGGCATGACGGACTGCACGAACGAGCGCACCGGGCCCTCGCCGTCCGGCATCCACGATGCCCACACGCGGTCGAAGGCGGGCTTCTGGTCGTGGTCGGTCACCACCACGTCGGCGCGCAGGATGCGCGTGCGGTCGATGCCGGCCGTCGCCAGATGCGCATCGAGCACCGCCAGGGTCGCGGCGGCCTGGCCCGGCAGGTCGAGCGATTTGTCGGGCGAGGTCGCCACCGCATTGAGCAGACCGCCGCCGCCCGGGAAGCGGTAGATCGACACTGCCGATTTGCTGGGCAGGATCTTGTTGGGAACGCGGCTGATGTCGGGGTGGGGCAAGCGACTACTCCAAGTTTGTCATCCTGAGCGAAGCGATGGATCCTTCGCTCCGCTCAGGATGACAGACATTGCCCTTTAGCGCGAAAGCAGCGCAGTTGCGACGCAACCAAACGGTGGTAATCGGACGACCTGGGCGGTGCTGGTCCAAACTGGCCCCCGATATGGTAGGCAGGCGGCAATGCCCAACCGGCGGAGGCAAGGAGTTCAAGGCGATGACCGAGATTCCCGATGTCTATATGGACTTGTTGCTGGAGAAGAGGGCCTTCGCCCACCTGGCGACGGTGATGCCCGATGGCTCGCCGCAGAATACGCCGGTGTGGTTCGACTTCGCGGGCGGCAAGGTCCGTGTGAACTCGGCCCTCGGGCGGACCAAGGTGCGCAACATGAAGCAGGGCGCGAAAGTGGCGCTGTCGATCATGGATCCGGATAATCCCGACCGCTACGTCCAGCTACGCGGCACGGTGACAGGCGTGAGACAGGACGATGTTGCTGCGGCGCATATCGACCAACTGGCGCATAAATATCTGGGGCTCGACAAGAACCCCTATGCGAAGGCGGGCGATGTGCGCGTGATGTTCGAGATCTCGGTGTTCTCGGTGCAGGGGATGAGCTGATCAGCAAGCTCTCTGCACATGTAAGCGACTTGTTGACGATAGTAAGTGATTCGCTTACACTATAGCCGTGATCCGAAGCTTCAAAAGCAAGGCCCTGGCCGACCTGTGGGAGAAAGGCCGTACGGCGAAGATTGATGCCCGCATGCATGAACGCATTCTCAGGCGGCTGGATCGGTTGGAGTTGGTCGAGAGGCCCGACGAAATGAATCTTCCGGGATTCGATTTTCATCCGCTCAGAGGTTTCAATCCGACGCGCTATTCCGTCCATGTGAACGGACCCTGGTGCATCACTTTCGAGTTCGAAGGCGCCGACGCGTTTCGTGTCGACTTCGAGCAGTACCATTGAGGAGGCCGACCATGACCTACATCGCCCGGCGCAATCGAACCCGCTGTCCCACTCATCCCGGGGCGCTGCTGCGGGAGGACGTGATCCCGGCCACCGGCAGGACCAAGTCGGAGATCGCCGGCCTGCTCGGCATCTCACGCCAGCATCTCTACGACATCCTGGGCGAACGCAAGCCGGTCTCGCCGTCCGTCGCGGTACGTCTGGGCAAGCTGTTCGGCGACGGCGCCGGTGTGTGGACGCGTATGCAGGCGGCCTACGATACCTGGCATGCCGAGCAGGACGAGGATGTGAGCGGCATCCCGACGATCCGGGCGAAGGCGGCCTGAGGCCGTACTTGTGGAGCGGGTTGCCAAAGCAGATGTGTGCCCCTACGTCCTTCCCATGAGAGACCCGCTCTCCGAATCCCGACTCGCCGACATCATCGAGCAGGCGCGCGGCCAGGCTCCGGCCGACCTCGTCGTAAAAGAAGTCGGCATCCTCGACCTCACCTCGGGCGACGTCCGCGTGGGCGATATCGCCATCGCCGGCGACCGCATCGTCGGCACCCACGAGACTTATAGGGGCGCCACCGAGATCGACGGCCGCGGCCTCACCGCCGTGCCGGGCTTCATCGACGCCCACGTCCATTGCGAATCCACCCTGGTCACGCCGCTGGAATTCGACCGCTGCGTCGTGCCGCGCGGCACCACCACGGCGATCTGCGATCCGCACGAGATCAGCAACGTGCTGGGCATCCCGGGCCTGAAATATTTCCTCGAGTGCGCTTCCGTCACGGTGATGGACCTGCGCGTCCAGCTTTCGTCGTGCGTGCCGTCGAGCCATCTCGAGACCTCGGGCGCCACGCTCGAGGCGGAGGACCTGCTGCCGTTCAAGCATCATCCCAAGGTGCTGGGGCTGGCCGAGTTCATGAACGTGCCGGGCGTGCTGGCGCGCGATCCCAAGGTGCTGAAGAAGCTCGC